>JAYTEN010000254.1:0-18629 GCA_043735145.1 Gemmatimonadota bacterium
CCTCACTGGATGCCCGAGACCTGGCGCAGGATGTCGTAGCGCGTCACGATGCCCGCGATCTTTCCGTCGCGCCGCACCAGGACCGCCGGCGACTCGCGCGAGAGAAATGTCGTCAGGCGCTCCAGGGGCAGCATCGCATCCACGACGGGGTAGGGCGGTCCCATGACTTCGGTGACCGGCTTCTCGACCAGCGGGCCGTCCTCCAGCGCGCGCGTCATGATGGTCCCTTCGCTCAGCGATCCGACACAATCGCTGCCATCGATGACCGGAATCTCCGACACGCCATAGGTACCCATGAGATTCAAGGCCTGGCGCACGGTACCGGCGGGTGAGATGGACACGAGGGGGGGCATCGATCCGGGCCGCTGCTGCAGGAGCGTCTCGGCGGTGACGCGCTCCTGGGCCAGCAGTTGATTCTCCCGCATCCAGTTGTCGTCATACACCTTCGAGAGGTAGCGCTCGCCGGAGTCGCACAGGATGGTCACGACACAGCCGTCGGGGTTGTCGGCGCGGCGGGCGACCTCGAGCGCGCTCCAGACATTGAGCCCCGCCGAGCCGCCGATGAAGAGTCCCTCTTCGCGGGTGCAGCGCCGCGCCATCTTGAAGGAGTCGCGGTCCGACACCGTGATCCATTCATCGATTACGTCGAAGTGCAGCGAGGTCGGGATCTTGTCGCCGCCGATGCCCTCGACCTTGTACGGCAGGCCTTCGCCCTTCCGGTGGCTCTCGGCGTACTCCTTGTAGATCGACCCCGCGGGATCGCCGGCCACGACGCGGATGGCGGGATTCTTCTCCTTCAGATAGCGCCCCACGCCGCTGATCGTACCGCCGGTGCCAGGCGAGCAGACGAAGTGCGTGATCTTCCCGTCGGTCTGGTCCCAGATCTCGGGGCCGGTGGTGCGGTAGTGCGCCTCCGGATTCGCCGGATTGAAGTGCTGGTCGGCCATGATCGCGCCGGGCGTCGATTCCACGATGGCGCGCGCCTTGTTGACGTAGTACTCGGGGTGGTCGGTGGGAACCGCCGTCGGCACCACGATGACCTCGGCCCCGAGCGCCCGCAGCAGCCGGACCTTCTCGATACTCATCTTGTCGGGAATGGTGAAGATGCAGCGGTATCCCTTGACCGCCGCGGCCATCGCGAGGCCCACGCCGGTGTTGCCGCTGGTCGCTTCGACGACCGTCCCGCCGGGCTTGAGCCGTCCTTCGCATTCGGCGGCCTCGATCATGGCGACGCCGATCCGGTCCTTCACCGAGCTGCCGGGGTTCAGGTTCTCGGCCTTGCCGTAGACCGGTGTCCGGATGCCCGCCGTCACTTTGCGCAGGCGGATGAGCGGCGTGTCGCCGATGGCTTCGAGAATATTGTCGAGAACGTTCATGGGGCTCACTGGATGGGCACGCCGGCGCCGCCGGCGCGGCGGCGGAAGATGACGGGCTGATAGAACGTGGCGGCGACGGGTTTTCCGTCGCGGTGCGCGGGGGCGAACTCGAGCCGCGCCGCACCCGCGAGCGCCGCCGAGTCCAGGGCCGGCGTCCCCGAGCTCGACGCCACCCGGGTCGAGTCGGGCGCGATATGCCCGGCTGAATCCACCCAGAGCCGCAGGCGGACTTCGCCCTCGATGCCCTGGTCGTAGAGCTCGGCCGGGTACTGGAAGGGCGATTCGCCGTTGATCGCGACGGGCACGTCGTTCTGGCCGCCGGCGGCATCGGCGCGCACCGCGGCCGGCGCCTCACGCCGGCAGCCGAGCGACAACAACAGGAAGACGCTCGCACCGGCGCGGGTCATGACGTCCGTCCCCGGGCGCGCGCCTGGAGCTCGGCGAGCCTGCCTAACGCGTCGCGCGGGGTGAGGCCGTCCACGTCCATCGCCTTGAGCTCCTCGATCAGCGGATCGTCCGCCGTCGCGAAAAAGGCGAGCTGGTCCTTCGGCCCCGGCGCCGGCTCCACGCGATGTCCGGCCTCCAGGGTGGCGAGAATGTCGCGCGCGCGGGCGATGACGCCGGACGGCAGCCCGGCGAGCCGCGCGACGTGGATGCCGTACGACCGGTCGGCGCCGCCGGGCTTGAGACGGTGGAGGAAGACGATCTCCTCCCCCGACTCGTGCACGGCCACGTTCGCGTTGACGATGCGGGTGTGGCGGTCGGCCAGCTGGGTGAGCTCGTGATAGTGGGTCGCGAAGATGGTCTTGCAGCCCACCTGCTCGTGCAGGTATTCGGCCACCGACCAGGCGATTGCCACGCCGTCGTAAGTGGAGGTGCCGCGCCCAATTTCGTCGAGCAGCACCAGCGAGCGTCGCGTCGCGTTATGCAGGATCGCGGCGGTCTCGCTCATCTCGACCATGAAGGTGCTCTGGCCCCGGGCCAGATCGTCGCTGGCGCCGACGCGGGTGAAGAGGCGGTCGACGAGGCCGATCAGCGCCGAGCGCGCCGGCACGAAGCTGCCCGCCTGCGCCATGAGCACGCACAACCCGACTTGCCGGAGCACGGTGCTCTTCCCGGCCATGTTGGGACCGGTGACGATCATGATCTGCCGCTCGGCGTCGAGGCGCACGTCGTTGGGAATGAAGGCCTCGCGGGGCATCATCCGCTCGACGACCGGATGGCGGCAGGCGACCAGGTCCAGCGCAAACTCGTCGGAGAGCAGCGGCCGCGCGTAGCGCTCGCGCACCGCGGCGTCGGCGAACGCGCCCAGCACATCCGCGGCGGCGACCCGCTCGGCGGTCTGCTGGATGCGGGTGATCGCCGCGCCGGCGACGTCGCGCGCCGCGGCGAAGAGGCGCTCTTCCAGGGTCGCGATGGCGTCTTCGGCGCCCAGGACGCGGGCCTCGTACTCCTTGAGCTGCGGCGTGACGTAGCGCTCGGCGCCGGTCAGCGTCTGCCGGCGCTCGTAGTCCGGGGGCACGCTGCCGGCATTGGCCTTGGTGATCTCGATGAAATACCCGAACACGCGGTTGTAGCCGACCTTGAGCGAGCCGATCCCGGTCCGCGCGCGCTCGCGCGTCTGCAGCTCGGCGATGAATCCGCGGCCGCCGTCGCGCAGGGCGCGCAGGGCGTCGAGCTCGGCGTCCGCGCCGGGCCGCACCGTGTCGCCATCGTGCAGCGCCGCGGGTGGGCTCTCCACCAGGGTCGCATCGAGCTTCGCACCGACGTCGGCGAGGGGATCGAACCCCTCGTCGAGGGCGTACAGTCCCCGCAGCGATGCGAGCACGCCCGGCAGGCGGGCGATCGAATCACGCAGCGCCCCCAGGTCCCGCGGGTTGGCGCGTCGCGCCGCGGCCTTCGCGCCCAGTCGCTCGAGATCGCGAACGCCGTCGAGCGCGGCGGCAAGCGCCACGCGGCGGGCCTCGTCGCCGGCAAGCGCCGCGACAGCGTCGAGTCTCCGGTTGATCGCGGCGGCGTCGGTGAGCGGCAGCAGCAGCCACTGGCGAAGCAGCCGCGCGCCCATCGCCGTGACGGTCCGGTCCAGCACGCTGATCAACGTGGCGCGCCGATCGTCCACCCGGATCGCATCGGCGATCTCGAGGTTACGGCGCGTCATCTCGTCGAGGTGCAGGATACCGTCGCCGCGCCGGGTGACCGGCCGCCGCAGGTGCGGCACGCCGCCCGGCTGAAGCTCGCCCAGGTAACGGAGCAATGCGCCACCGGCACCGACGGCGAGCGCGTCCTCCGACTCGACCCCCAGTCCGTGCAGGGACGCGAGCTCGAAGCGGCGCGCCAGTTCCTCGCCGCCGAGTGCGGGATCGAACTCCCATGCCTCGCGGCGGGTCAGCAGGGCGGCACCGGCGGCGCCGATCGCCGCCCCCGACGCGACCAGGATCTCGGACGGATGGTAGCGCGACAGGGCCGCATCGAGGTCGGCGGCGCGCAGCCGCTCGAAGATGAACTCGCCGGTGGAGAGGTCTGCCGCGGCGAGGCCGGCGCGCGCGCCATCGATCGCGACCGCCACCAGGAAGGTGTTTCGCGCGGCGTCGAGCAGGTCATCCGACATCACGGCGCCGGGCGTGATCACCTCGACCACCGCGCGCTTCACCACGCCGCGCGCCGTCTTCGGATCCTCGATTTGCTCGCAGATGGCGACGCGGAATCCCCGCTCCACCAGTTTCTTGATGTAGCCCTGCGCCGCCTTGACGGGCACGCCGGCCAGCGGCGTCTCGGCCGCGGCTCCGCTGTTGCGCGACGTCAGCGTGAGGCCGAGCGTGCGCGCGGCGACGTGGGCATCGTCGTCGAACATCTCGTAGAAGTCGCCCATGCGGAAAAACAGGATCGCGTTGCGGTGATGCGACTTGATCTCGCGGTACTGCTGCATGAGCGGCGTCGAAACATCGAGACCCGGAAACGTCATGGCAGGCGAACCACGAACGGCTTTCCGCCCACCGCGTGCCGGGCGCTGGCCGCGGCGCTGGCCGCGGCAGCAGCGGTGCGGTACGGACCGAGCCGCACGCGATGGACGCCCCCGCCGGCAACGATGCGCGCGCGGAGTCCCGCGCTCGAGAGGCGCCGGACGATGTCGCGGGCGGCGGCTTCGGTGCGCGCGGCGGTGACCTGCACTTCGAACCGGCCGGCGACGCGGGGCGGTGAGGGCGCCGACGTGCCGCGATGGATATCGATGAGCGAGTCGTGAGCCGGTGGGGCGCGCGCCGTGTCGGGCCTGGGGGGCGCGCGGCGTGGCGGTGACGAGAGCGCCGTTTCGGTGCAGCGGCCGCGGTAGAACATCACCTGGTTGGTGAACTCCACGTCGCCGGCCGCTTCGGCGCGGGCCGAGTCGAGGAGTGCGCACGCGGTGCGCGGTTCGCCGGCGTCGAACGCGGCGCGGCCCGACCAGAGTGCGGCGCGGGCGCGCAACTCGCTGCCCGGGTAGTCGGCGCGCAGCCGGGCGCCGTAATCGAGCGCGGCTGCCGGATTGCCACCGGCAAGCGCGAGCTGGGCGAGCTGGAGCAGCGCATCGTCGGCCCACGGTGAATTGCCGTACTCGACCGCGATGCGTCGCAGATCCCGCTCGGCCGATTCGCCGCCCGCCGCGAGGCGCGCGCGCCAGTAGAGCGTCTCGATCCACGTCGAGTCACCGGTGCCCGCCCGGGCCAGTTGGCCGTCGAGCAGGAGGCGGGCCGAATCGCCGCGTCCTTCGGCGGCGAGCCGGACGGCGGCGCGGACGGTCGGTGACGACTGGGCCTGAAGACGGGGGACGGTGGGACGGGGGGACAGGGGGACGGTTACAATCAGCGCCCACACCAGACGCCGCCCCGCCCGCACCCGTCCCCCCGTCCCCCCGTCCCCCCGTCCCCCGCTCATGCTGCCCCCATCGCCATCAACGCCTCGGTCACGATCTCGATGTCGCCGCCCAGCGTGGTGTTCTTCAGGCGCTTGTCGGCGCGGAGCAGGTGAGCCAGCGCGGTATCGAGGCCCGCCATGGTCCAGCCCTTCGCGTCGCCCACCCAGCGCTTCGCCTCGTCATCGTAGCCGCGCAGTCCGAACGGGCGGCTGCTGAACATCGCGCTCTTGAGCTCCTGCGCTGCGCTGCCTGACGAGGTGCCGCTGTCGAGGAGTGCGCGGGCGAGCGCGACACCGGTGAGTGCCGTGGCGAGAGACATCACCAGGCGCACGCCGCTGGTGCCGGGCCCCTCGAGGAGGTGGCGCACCATGTCGGCGGCCAAACCGAAGCGCCGGGCCGTGACCGCGTCCATGAAGTCGGGGATCGTCTCGCCCCGGCGGATGCCGACCATGTCTTCGACGTCACTCGCGCCGACCACCTGGCCGTGCATGGCGCCGCGCAACTTCGCGATCTCGGCCGCCAGTTGGGGGAGGTCATCGCCGACCGTCGCATGGAGATGCCGGACCCCGTCGGCGTCGATCTCGATGCCTTCCTGGCGGGCGCGGTGGTGAATCCATTTCTCAAGCCGCTCCGGCGTCAGCGGCTTGACCGCGACGCTGGCCATGAGGCGCTCGAGCTGGGGATCGGGCTTTTCCCCGGCCGATTGGACCAGCACCACCATCGTATCGGCAGGGGGTTTGGCCAGGTAGTCGGTGATCGCGGCGCGCAAGGCCTGGGACTTGGGGCGGCGCTGCTGGAGGGACTCCACCTCGGTCACGACCACGGCGCGTCGCGCCGCCATCATGGGCGGCGTGAGGGCGAGGTTCACGAACTCGTCGGCCGTGAGGTCGGCGGCGCGTCGCCGGTCATAGTTGAAATCGCGTGTGGATGGATCGACGGCGGCCGAGATCAGGTCTCGCAGGCCATCGTCCTTCAGGAGTTCTTCGTCGCCATGGAGATAGTAGGCGGGAAGGATCTCGCCCTTCATCACCGATCTGCGGAAGGCGTCGAAATCCAGGGAAGGCATCGGGCTGAAGCTAGCCCGAAAGCGTGCGGCGGAAAAGACTGTCGCTGCTTAGGGAGTCATCAGGTCGGTGGTGATTTCCTGGGGCCGCGGGGGGCCCAAAACCAGGGGCAGGGAGTCCCGGGCGGCTGCGCCGCCGCTGCGTGCGGCCCCGGCCGGACCGGAATCACTGCGCCAGGGCGAAACGAAGAGGCCGAACGAGGAACCGGCGTGCCGGAACGGTGGCGCGACCGGCCGCAGCGCGGAGCGCACATTCCAGCCAACCACGCTGACCATCGCCACGATTAGGACCGCGCCCGCCATCCCCGAAAACTGCCGCAGTACCGGCTCGGCCGTGGCGGCTTCTGCCAAGGCATTTTCGCGCACAATCCGGTCGTAGAGGCGGGATTGGAAGTCGCCCGCGGCGGAAGGACGATCCAGGCTCCTCAGCGCGTTCCGACCCTGTTCCAGGGCGGCATCGAACCGCCGGCACGGCAAACACTCCGCCATATGCACATGAAACGCGACTTCTTCGGCCTCATCCAGCAGGCCGTCGGTAAAGTCGGAGTAGAATTGGCGAAACTGTCCGCAGTTCATGGCCCGTGTACGGTAAGGGACCACCATGATACAGCGGAAGCCCCTGACAGTTCCCGGGTTAGCATGCGGCTGGGCCTGCCCCGGCGGCGAACCGCCGGGACGGGTCAGAATCAGTCGAGAAGCGGGGCGATGACCGCCGCGAAGTTGTTGCGGGCCCGGTTCAGCCGGCTCTTGACGGTACCAAGATTGCAGCCGGTGATATCCGAGATTTCTTCGTAGCTCTTGCCTTCGAGCTCGCGCAGCACGAAGACCACCCGGTGATGCTCGGGCAGCTGCGCCACGGTCCACTCGACCAGTTCACGCAGATGCCGCTTGCGGAACAGGTCATCGGGACGTTCACGCGTGTCTTCGAACTGGAGCGGACGATGGTCGTCGTCCCACTGCTTCTTTATGGTCTGGAACAGAACGAGCGGGTTGCGACTGCGGTTGCGGAGCTCATTCTTGGCCAGGTTCGACGCGATGGTATAGATCCACGTCGAGAATTTCTTGGATTGGTCAAAGCGGTGCAGATGCCGGTAGACCCGGACGAATACTTCCTGCACCAGGTCCTCGGCGCGCTCGCGATCGCCGATGGTGCGGTACACGAAATTCAACAGGCGCGTTTGATAGCGCATGACCAACTCGGTGAAGGCGCGAGCGTCTCCATCGAGGAACGACTGCACCACGCGAGGATCTTCCTGGCCCGCAAAGGGGCTCAGAGGTGCTGTCTTGGTTTGCTGCATCGTCTTTTCCTTCGTCTGCATTGCCACGTTTCACCTATTCAGCCGTGGGAGGTGACATCCCATATGGCATATCCCGTACCACTGGTAATGCCCATTTGGCGGTACCCGAACTCCATGTGCCCGTGACCCTTTGGTACCGCTGGCAGGACCGCGTTCCACTTCAGACTGTCCCCGAAAGGCTACAACCCGAGTCTGAATCCGGCGAAAAACAGGACAGAACAGATGGTTTTTGCGTCAGCAATGGTCCCGTCCTTGATCATTCCCAGGACCTGGCTGAGTGGGTGGGGCGAAACCGACAGAAACTCGTCGGCCTCACGCTGAGACTTCTGGTCGTCAACAGACAGGTCAAATGCTGCAAAAAGGTGTATGCGCTCGTCACAAAACCCGGGCGTCGGATAGATGGTCGTCAGGGGTTCTAACCGGCCGGCCGTGGCCCCGGTTTCTTCCAGAAGCTCGCGCCTGGCGCAGGCGATGGGCGCCTCCCCGGCGTCGAGCCGGCCGGCCGGGATTTCCCAGATGGTCCCTTCGGCGGCGTACCGGTACTGACTGATCAGGAGGATCGCCGGGTCGGACGCATCGCCGCCGAGCACCGGTATCACGGCCGAGGCGCCGGGGTGGCGGAACATCTCCATCTCTCCGGTCGAGCCGTCGGGAAAGCGCACCGTGTCCACGTCGAGGTGGAGCACCCGGCCGGAATAGACCCGCCGCGAAGCGACCTGTCCCGGCCGCGTGATGTCGTCGGTCAATGGATCTCCTGGCCCCAGAGATCGCGGAGGGAAATCGGTCCCTCGTTGAGAGCGCGAAGGCCGGCCTCGATCTGGCTGCGGTCCCCCACCACGACGATCGCGAAGTGATCGGGGTCGATATACCGGCGCGCGACCCGCTGCACGTCGGCGGCGGTGACGGCGTTGATGCGCGCGATGTAGCTCGCGTAGGTCGCGAGAGGCAGATCGTTCGTCATCAGGTCGAGGAACTGGTTCGCCGTTCCCTGCGTGGTCTCGAAGTCCGATGGCATGCCGAGGGCGATGTAGGCCTTGGCCTTCTGTAATTCCTCGCCCGGTACCACGGAATCGCGGATGCGGCGCAGCTCGCGCAGGAACTCGATGATCGAGCTGTCGGTCTTGGCGGTGACGACCGACGCCGACGCGGTGAAGGGTCCGGCGAGCCGTCGCATCGCGAATCCCGAGCTCGCGCCGTAGGTGTAGGCGTGCGTTTCGCGGAGATTCTGGTTCAGGCGCGATGTGAACGAGCCGCCGAGCAGCGTGTTCATGACGCGCAGGGCGTGGAAATCGGGGGACGTGCGCGCGACGCCCACGTGGCCGATGCGGATCACCGACTGGGCGGCTCCCGGCTTGTCGACCAGGTAGAAAGTTCGTGGAGCCGGCGGCGGCGATGCTGGGGCGGGTGGTGCCGTCACGGCGCCGCGGCGCCACGCGCCGAACCGCGCGGCCACCAGCCGCCGGGCCTCCGCTAGTGTGACGTCGCCCACGACGATGACGCGGGCGTTGTTGGGGCGGTAGTACGTGTCGTAGAAGGCTTGCACCGCCTCCCGGCTCAGCGCCGCGGTTGAGGCCTCGGTGCCACCAGTGGGCCACCCATACGGATGATCAGCGCCGTACACGATCGCGTTGAACGCAATCGGTGCCTGCGACGTCGGGTTGTCGCGCAGCTGGAGAATGGCGGTGCTGCGTTGCTCGCGCTGACGCGCGATCTCGCTGTCGGGAAAGGTGGGACGCAGGGCGACGTCGGCCATCAGGTCGAGCGCGGGGCCGAGCTGGCGCCTGGGGACGTGTAGCGAGACCGTCGCCCATTCGTAGGTCGCGCCGGTGCTCAGCTGCGCGCCGAGGAAGGCCGCCTGGTCAGCGATGTCGAGCGCGGTGCGCCGGCCCGCGCCCTCGTCGAGCATGCCGGCGGCGAACGTCGCGAGGCCCGTCGTCTGGCGGGTGTCGCGCACGCTGCCCGCGCGCACGATCAGGTTGACGTCCACCACGGGGACCTCGTGCATCGGCACGACCACGATCTCAAGGCCGTTAGGCAGCGTGACCGTGGCGGGCGTCGGCACCGCGAGCACCGGCGCCCGCCCCAGGGGCGGCGGCTGGGTGCGGTCGGGCCCCTGGGCGGAAAGGCGGCAGGCCGCCAGGGCGGTACACAGCCCGACGACCACCGCGACCCTGCCTACCGCCGTACCGTCGTACCGCCGTACCGCCGTCATGGTGTCACCCCCTGCGTCGCGGCCAGGTTGCCCTGGCCCTGCGGCACCACGCTGAGCACGACGCGATGCGCCGAGGCGAGATACTGGCGCGCGACCCGCTGCACATCGGCGGGCGTCACGCTGCGGTAGCGATCAAGATCCTGCTGGAAATAGTCGGGGGTACCGACGAAGTACTGGTACTGGTTGAGCTGGTCGGCCTTGCCGAGCACCGTTTCCATGGAGC
Source organism: Gemmatimonadota bacterium (assembly GCA_043735145.1). Lineage (GTDB taxonomy): Bacteria > Gemmatimonadota > Gemmatimonadetes > Gemmatimonadales > JACORV01 > DASXPG01. The sequence goes on from JAYTEN010000254.1 coordinate 10,062, forward strand.
CCAGGAACTGGGCCTCGGTCTGGTTCTGGACGCGCTGCACTTCGCGCGGGGTGGGGCCGCTGTCGGCGAGGATGCGGACCTGGGCGTCGATCTCGTGCTGGAGCTCGTTGAGGTCGTGGCCGGGCCGCGCGGTGGCGTACAGGCGGATGCTGCCGTCCATCTTCAGTCCTTCCTGGTACGCCGTGACCTGCGTCGCGATCTGCCGGTCGTAGACGAGGCGCTTGTAGAGCCGCGAGGTCCGGCCGCCGGCCAGAATGTCGGCCATCACACTGAGGGCCGCGTCGTCGTCGGCGAAGGAGCGCACCGTGTGCCAGGCGTTGTAGACGCGCGGCAACTGCACCCGGTCTTCCATCGTGTGATAGACGTCGGCGCCGAGCGTGAACGCAGCCGGGTTGTTGCGCGAGGGCTCGGTGGTGCCGCGCGGAATGTCGCCGAACCACTTCTCCGCCAGGCGCCGCGCTTGCGCGGGTGTGATCGCGCCCGCGATGGCGATGGTGGCGTTGTTGGGCGCGTAATTAGCGCGGAAAAAGTTGCGCACGTCCTCGATCGACGCCGCCTGCAAGTCCGCCAGCGAGCCGATCACCGGCCAGCTGTAGGGATGGCCGGGCGGGAAGAGGCGGCTGAGGATGTTCTCTTCGGCGGTGCCGTAGGGGCGGTTGTCGTAGCTCTGGCGCCGCTCGTTCTGCACCACGCCGCGCTGGATGTCCACTTTCTCGGGGGTCAGCTCGGGGAGGAGAAAGCCCATGCGGTCGCTGTCGAGATAGAGCATGAGGTCGGCGGAATTCGACGGGCCGGACTCGTAGTAGTTGGTGCGGTCCTCCGTCGTCGATCCGTTGTTGTCGGCACCGGCGGCCTCAAGCAGTTGGTCAAAGCGGCCCGTCGGCACGTGCTGCGAGCCCATGAACATCAGGTGCTCGAACAGGTGCGCAAACCCCGTGCGGCCGGCGTGCTCGTCGCCCGATCCGACGTGATACCAGGTGTTCACCACCACCACCGGAACCGAGCGGTCCTCGTGGACGATGACCTGGAGCCCGTTGGAGAGTGTGAAGCTTTCGTAAGGCACCCGCAGCTGCTGGGCGGCAAGGCGAGAGGCCGGCAGGGCGGCAAGAAGCACCGCAACCCCGGCTGCCGGCCAGACCCGATACCGGGACTCACGTACCGCCCTGCCGCCGTACCGCCATACCGCCTTTTTCATTCCGACCTCGTTGTGAGAAACGCCACCGGTGCCTTGATCGATTCCGCGAGCAGGTACTGGAGCTCGAGCCGGCGGTGCGCGCGGATCGGGCTGGTGGGGGCCGGCGAGCCGAGGGGTTCGAGGCCCAGCCGGCGCGCCAGGATGCCGAGCCGCAGCATGTGAAAGCCGTCGCTCACCAGGATGATGTGGCGGCGGCTGGCGGGCGCGGTGCGCGCAAAGGCGCGCAACGATTCTTCCGACGAGTGCCCCGCCGGCTCGGCGATCAGCGCGCTGTCGGCGATACCCGCGATCTCGTGCAGGTAGCGCTTGCCGACGGCGGCCTCGCTCAGCGAATCGCCCGTGCCGATGCCCCCGGTCACGACGATCGCGGGCGCCAGCCGGCGCCGGTACAGGTCCGCCGCGTGGTCGAGGCGCGCCTTGAGTACCGGGGATGGCCTGCCGTTGTACTGCGCCGCGCCGAGGACGACGATGACGCTCGCGGCCGCGGCCTCATCCCGGCGGGAAGCCCGCGCGACCAGCGCAAGGCTCGCCACCCAGGCGACCACCAGCAGCGACAGCAGGACCTTCAAGAGCCGGCGCATACCGCTGAAAGAAAGGTCCGGGACGCGCTCGGCGAAAGGGCGTTCGCCGCGGCTAGAAGAAGAAGCTGCGCCCACCGCCGCCGAAGCGGGGGTTTACCACGTTGTTGTAGATGGAGCCGAAAGTGTAGCTCAGCCCCAGGCTCATGAAATAGCTGTAGTTGGTCGCCAGCTGCCGCCGCTGGAGCAGGATTTCCTCGGGCGTTGCCCCCGCGGCGGGCAGGCTCAGCTGGTCCCGCACGATGCTGTACTGGCCGCCGATGTTGAGGCTGAGCCCCCGCACGACGCGCCATTGGAGGTTGCCGAAAATCCCGAAGTTCACCTTCGAGAGGTCGTGGAGGTACTGGGATCCGTTCAGCGAGATGCCGGCGCTGCCCCAGGGTTGCGTCAGGTCGAGCGCCACCTCGACTTCATGATTGAACAGCGTCTCGGTGTCCTTCGAGAAGATCGTGGTCTCGTGGTAATTCACGTATGACGCACCGATCGAGTAGTTGAAGCGCAGCGAGCGGCGGGTGGACTCGGAATACGGAAACAGGTCGAATTCGAGCGCCGGGGCCACCCGGGCACGCAGGTCCTGGTTGTTGAACGTGGACGATGAAACACTCGCCTCCCCGCCGAAGGACCAATGGGGGCCGGCGCTCTTCACGACCTGGAGGTTGCCGCCGTAGTTGTGTGAAGTGTTGATGAACCGCGTGACGCTGTCGAGGTCGAACCGGCTGTAGCTGTCGCGGCCGCTGAGGCTCGAGGAGATCTTCCACGCCTCGGTGATCCGGTTGGCCGAAAGGTTGACGGAGACCGACCGCCGCGACTGCTGGGCCTCACCATTGAGGAAGGTGTTTCCGCCGATCCGGAACACCCAGTAATTCCAGGGGTCGAGCCGCTGGCGGACCTGCGATCCGGCGGCCGCGGCCGGTGCTTCATAGCTCACCGTGATCCGATCGGCGACGGGCGTTCCAGCGACGAAGCGCAGAAGACCGAACTTCAGGGTGCGTGCCAGTCCGCGGCGGACGTCGTCGTCGGTGTCGGTGGGTTTCGACGCGTAGCGGAGCGTATCGCCCCGGCCCTCCATCGCGCCCTGCCCCATGAACGCGAGGGTGAACTCGCGGCCGCCGGCGCCGGTGCGCTGGGTGCTGACCAGAATGTGGACCTGCGAGTCGGTGCGGTCGCGCATGAAATTCACGAACGTGACCTCCGTGCGCAGGAAGTCCAGGTCGCACTCGAAGGGCGGGCAATCAACAAAGATCCGGAGCGCTTCCGTGGCCTGCGGTACGGCCGGCGTGGCCGGCTCCTGGAGCAGGGCGAGCGGCAGCGTCAACGCGACAAGCGCAGAAAAAATCAAGGTCGGCCCCTGGGTGACGGTGGACTGGCGTGACTTGCTGCCCTTGGATGTTCTCACCGGCGTGACGGTTGCATCACCAGCACCGCCGGTAGCCCCGACCTAACCAGAAGGAGTGAACGGGGCTTCCCGCCCCAAGCTATCGCGGGTTGCCTCGCCGCCGCGAGAGCGGCCGCCTGGCTCGCGACGGCTTCTACTACGATTGTCGTAACCACCGGTTTCAGCCCGTGAAATGCCGCCGCCCTTCGAACCGTTGCCGGGGGAGGCGAGGCGCTGGGGAAGACAGCAGTTCAGGCATGAAGGAGGAAGGATCCGAAATTTGCCCCGGGTCGCGCGGCAACCTACGTTTCCGGGCTCGATGACCAGCCCGGCCACCCCTTCTCCGTCAGCGGCGACCCACGAGGTCATGAATCGCTTCGAGGTGAAGTACCTCGTGGCGACGAAGACGGTGCCCGCCCTCCTGCAGGAGGTCGAGGCCTATACCATCCGTGACATCCACGACCAGGGCAACGGCTACGGGGTCTATTCGGTCTACTGGGACACCCACGACTTTCAGTTCTTCTGGGAAAAAATCGAGGGCATGAAGTTCCGGAGGAAACTGCGATTTCGTCGTTATGGCGATGCGCCGGCGGTGTTCGCGGAGGTCAAGCAGCGCGAAGACCGGACGGTGCAGAAGCGCCGACTGGTGTGGCCGGCCTCGCGGGTCGACTCGATCTTCGGCGACGGCGACCGCGGCGTGGACTGGGACCAGATCGCGGACGATACGGTCGCGACCGAGATCGGCATGCTGATCGAGCGCCTGCGCCTGAAGCCGCGGATGGCGATCTCCTACCGGCGCCGGGCGCTGATGGGGTCGTTCGATCCCGAGCTGCGGCTGACCTTCGACGGGCGCATCCAGTACAGCAGCACGATGCTGGACATCGGCCGGCCCTTCGAGACCGGCCGGTACGCGCTCGATCCGCGCGCGACGGTCTTCGAGGTCAAGTACAACCACCGCGCGCCGGCCTGGCTCGTCAAGGTGGTCGCCCGGCACGGATTCCAGATGGTCAGGATGTCCAAGTACTGCAACGCTGTTGACCGCTGCTATTACGGCGGGCAACTGACATGAACCGGCGAGGGGGAGTTCTGTGAACGAGTTGTTAAGGCAGTTCGCGGCGGGCGGCGACACTTTCGGATTCTGGGAGCTGCTGATCACGCTGGTGCTCAGCTTCGGGCTCTTGCTGGTGCTGGTGTACTTCTACCGCCAGTCCCACCGGGGCCTGTCGTACTCGGTGACCTTCGTGCACGCGATGGTGCTGCTGGGGGTGACGGTGTCGGTGATCATGCTGATCATCGGCAGCAACATCGCCCGGGCCTTCACCCTGGTCGGCGCGCTGTCGATCATCCGCTTCCGCAATCCGATCAAGGATTCGCGCGACGTCGCGTTCCTCTTCGTCGCGATGGGCATCGGCATGGCGGTGGGCACCGGGTTCTACCTCACCGCGGTGATGTTCACCCTCTTCATCTCGTTCATGGCCTACGCCCTCACGCGCTTCGAGATCGGCGCGACGAAGCGCCGGGAAGTGCTGCTGAAGCTGCACGTGCCGGCAGCGCTCGACTACCACACCGCCTTCACCGACATCTTTCACCGCGCGCTCCGCGAGCAGTCGCTCCTCAGCGTCGAGACGGTGCGTGACGGCGCGAGCCTCGAGCTGGTGTACTCGGTGGAGTTCCGCACCGGCGCCAACGAAGGCGCGTTCCTGGCCGACATGCGCGGCGTGACGCAGGGCGGCAAGGTCGTGATGCTGACCGGCCAGGAGAACATCGACGTTTGACGTCGCGCGTCCAGGCGGCACCGGCCTGGCGGCTCTGGCTGCGCCGCCACGAGCGCACCATCGCCGCCGGGTACCTGGCGGCGGTGGCGCTGGCCGTCGTCTTGCTGCTGCTGCCGCCGACGCGCCATTTCACGCTGGGCTCGCTGCAGAGCCTGTCGGACCGGTGGGACCGCCGCTGGGAGCGCCGGCTCGCCGAGGGTGAGCGGCTGGTCGCGGCGAAGAAATACCAGCGTGCGGCCGTCTATCTCGAGCAGCTCGCCCGCACGATTCCCGCGCCCAGCAACGAGCACGCGCTCGACGCACAGCACGAGCAGGTGCTCCGCCTGCTGGCGCAGAGCTACGAAGGCCTCGGCAAGAGCTCGCGCACGATGGCGATCTATGACCGCCTGGTCGCGTTCGATCCCAACAACTACTACAACGTCTTCCTGAAGGGCCAGGCCGCGCAGCGGATGCTCAGCGGCTGGGCCATCGCCGCCGAGGCGCGCGACGCATACGCCGCGGCGCTGAAGATCTTCCCGAATCACCTGCCGTCGCTGCGCGGCTACATCGACTACTACTCGGACCGCGGCGAATTCCATCCCATCGTCGACGCCTATCGCGCCTACCTCGACGCGTTCCTGAACTCCACGGTGACGGTGACGGTGGGCGACACCACGCTATTCGTGCCGCTGCCCGTCGACGGCCGCGCCCATGACGTCGTGATCACCCTTCCGCGCCCCCGCGCCGAATCCATCACGCTGCGCGCCGAGGGTTATCCCGTCGCCATCGATGAAGCGGCGGCGATGCCGCTCGCCGTCGTCGGCGCCGCGCGTGCGCGGAAGGAAATCGCGATCTCCTTGGCCGGTATCCGGCGTGCCGGCATGACCGTCGCACCACACGGCGCTTGGCTGCCGGCCGGCGACTCGGCGTCGATGACGGTGCCGCTGCCGCAGGGAGTGGCGTTGGAGCAGGTCCGGCTGGTGATGCGCCTCTTCAAGCCGATGGACTTGCCGCTCTGGGTCATCGTGGCGCGCAGCTTCCACAACCTGCTCGACGAGCAGGGGCGCGACTCCGCCGACGCGCGCACCGTGGTCTTCCCGAAGGAAGTGGACGCCGACGCCGCGATGATGCGGCCGTGGTGGTCGCGCTCGGGCCTGCTGGGCGTCGGGGGTCTCCAATGACGTCGACCACCGCGCGCGCATCGGACCTCGGGGAGCCGCGTCCCGCCGTGAGCCGCTTCGCCCGGGCGTGGCGGGGGCTGCGCTTCCGCGACGCGCTGCTGATTTCCCTGGTGCCCGTCACCGCGATGGCGTGGCTGCTGGCCTCATCGGTCGCGCGCTACCGCGGCGCGCGCAGTTTCGACGATTTCTATTCCCGGTCGATCAGCGTCGAAGGGGTCTTCCGCGACAAGCTGCATGCGCTCGTCACGCTGCCGGGCGTGGTCACCGTCGGCCAGCGCTTCGATCCGGGAGCCGACGATCCCGGCATCATCCGCCTCGGTGTCGCCGGACCGCAGTGGGATTCGATCGCTTCGAACGACGCGCCCGACTGGTCGCGCTGGTACACGGGGACCCTCCAGTACGGCGGCACCAACATTCCGGTGCGCGTGCGCAAGCGCGGCGACACGTCGGTGCACTGGCTCACCGACAAGAGGTCGCTCACGATCCGCACGCCGCGCGACCAGTTCTACAAGCAGTACCGCAGCTTCGGCCTCTCCTCCAAGGAGGTGCTGAGCTCGTATACCGTGAACCGGCTCGCGCTGTCCTTCGGCATCATGGCCTCGCACACCGAGGTCGTGCCGCTGTTCCTGAACAACCGTTTCCACGGCATGTACCGTTTCATCGAGCCGGTGGACGAATCGTTCCTGCGGCCTTTCGACCGGATGCCGGGCAACATCTTCCGCGGCGACCGCGCCGAGCGGGGCGAGTACTACAAGGGCCAGCCGCGCAACCTGTTCGACAACCCGTACCTGTGGGACCGGCCGGCGCTGAATGACCGGTGGACCTCGGCGGGGCCGGGGCAGCTGCGCCTCCTGCTCGACGACCTCACCGGGCGGCGGTTCGCCGACGCGCGCCGCATGATGGCCCGCTTCGATACCGCCGAAGTCTCGCGCCTGGTGGCCTACGAGCTCCTCGCCGGCGACCCCTACCACGTGGACGACCTGCATAACGAGTTGCTGTACGAGGACCCGTCCACCCAGCTGCTGCACCCCATTCCCTGGGACATCCGTCTGCTGCCCCTGGACGGCTCGCCGCACCCCCTCAACCGGCTGATGGCCGGCTGGCTGCGCGACCCATTCGTGGTCGACGCGGTGAACCGGCAGCTCGCCGAGGCGGTGCGGCCGGGGCCGGGCGGCGTCCGCCACGTCATCGACAGCCTGGTGCGGGGCGCCGAGGGCCGGTACGGGGCGTACTTCGACTACGACCGGCGCCGCGGGCACCTCGTCGGTGAAGTCAGCAGCCTGCGCGAAGTGCTGGACGGCTTCGACCACAACTTCAAGGTCATTGGCGGCTGGTTGAAGGACGACACCGTCGCGGTGGCGGTCACGCCCGCCGGCAATGAGGCGGCGCTCGATGTCGAGACGCGCGGGCGCGTGGGCGCCGATTTCGTCGCCCTCGCCGCCGATCGCGCGGTATCGCTGCGCCTCTGGATGGACGCGAATCGCGACGGAGTGCGCGACGCGACAGACCCCGAGGTGCTCCTGCGCGCCGCGGGCGGCAATCGCTTCGTCCTCGAGTCGCCGGTCGCGCTGTATGCCGGCTGGACGACCGACCGCGGCGTGCAGCCCGGCCATGTGCCCTACCGGTTCTTCGTGAGCGGGCTGGGCGGGGCGCACGTCACGCCCGAGCTGCGCAATCGCGCGACGGGCCAGCCCGCCGCCGTGACAGCATGGGCATCGGGCGAGGGCATCAGGGCGCCGACGGCCTGGCATCCCTGGGGATACGAACGCCTGGTCCCGCGCGTACACCGCCTGTCCGGCACGGTGCGGCTGGCGGAAACGCTGAAGATTCCGCGCGGCGACACCCTGATCATCGAGCCCGGCGCCACGGTGCGCCTGGCGCCCGAGGTATCGGTCATCATCCGTGGCCGGCTCCTGGCGCGCGGCACCGCGCAGCATCCGATCAGGATCATCCAGGATGTCGCGGGGAAGCCGTGGGGGACCTTCTCGTTCCAGGGCTCCGGAGCCGACAGCAGCGTCGTGACCTGGACCGAAATCACCGGCGGGGGCGGCGCCCTGGTCGATCGCATCGAGTATACCGGCATGGTAAACGTGCATCGCGCCACGGCCGTGGTGTTCGATCATGACTTCCTGCACGACAACCTGCGCAGCGACGATACCTATCACGCGCTGCACTCGTCGGTCGTGATCACCAATTCACATTTCCTCAACGCCAACGGCGACGCCATCGACTTCGACATTTCCACCGGCGTAGTGCAAGGCAACCTGATCGAGAACAGCGTCAACGACGGCCTCGACCTCATGACGTCGACGCCCTTCATCGCCGACAACATCATCACCGGGTCGCTCGACAAGGGCATCTCGGTGGGCGAGGCGAGCCGGCCGATCATCTTCAACAACTACATCGCGCGCTGCGTGCGCGGCATCGAGGCGAAGGACCGCTCCGAGCCGCTGATCCTCAACAACGAGGTCGACAGCAACGGCGT
>JAYTEN010000255.1:0-5902 GCA_043735145.1 Gemmatimonadota bacterium
CGGCGAGATGCTCTCGCGCAGGTAGACGTACTGGCCGCCCGCCTTCGGGAACATCGCCGCCAGCTCGCCGTAGGTCAGCGCGCCGAGCAGCGTGAGGACGCCCGAGATCCCCCAGACCAGGAGCAGCAGGCCCGGCGAGCCGACTTCTCGCAGGATGCCGGCGCTGACGATGAAGATGCCCGACCCGACCATCGAGCCGATGACCAGTGCCGTGGCGTCGAGGCGCGAGAGGGCCTTGATGAATCCCGTATTCGGTTGGCTCACGACGTCTGGTCTCCCGGAGTGGCGGCCCGCGATGCCGCGAGCAGGTCCCGCATGTGCCGCGCGATGGACTCGATTTCCCGCAGGCTGTGCACGGTCTCGGGATCGAGCGAGGCCTCGTTCAGCAGGAGCATCTGCGTTTCGGTGAGCAGGGCGGCGAGCGGGTTGGCGAGGTCGTGCCTCAGCCGCCGAATCGCGTCCGGGGCGTCCGCCATGCGCCGTCTCCGCTCACGTGGTCAGCGACCGGAACAGATCGCGCATGTTGTGCTCGCGCAAGTCGCGCACCGCCTGCCAGAGATCCTGCTCGGTGGTGGCGCAGAAGATCTCGGCGGTGATGCGCTCGGTCTCCCCTTCGTCCAGGAAATGCAGCCGGGCGCGCCAGATGCCGTCTTCGGTGCGGCGCACCGCGAGACGAATAGCGACACTGCGGCCATCGAAGTGGATCGGGGGCAATTCGTGCAGCGACGGTTCCGACGGCTCCGGGGCCATCGGCCGGACCTGCGGTATCGGCATCGGATCCTCCTGCGCGCCCACGCTGGGCACGGTGGGGGGGATTCGAACCCGGAACGGACGTTCGAAAAGCTCCGAGTTTGAAGCAATATATAGACTTACGAGATAGGTGCAATACTAAAGTTGCCTGGAGGTGACGAAGGTGACGAAGGTGACGAACGGTCGAGGGGACTGAGGGATGGTTGGGAGGGGAGGAAGGCCAGGGAGATCGACGGAGGGCAACATCGATCCCCTTCGCATCCCTCCCTTCGATTCCCTCCCTCAATCCCCTCGACCCTTCGTTACCTTCGTCACCTCAGTCTTGTGCTTATCCGGACAGCGGATATAGGTTTTAAGCCTTAATCCGAGCCAATCAGCCGACCTCCGCCACCAACCGCAGCCAGCTCGAGTGCCCACTCGAGTTTCCCGCACCACACTTTGGAGTTCCCCGCCAGTGGATATCGCCGACCTGAAGAAGAAGTCCGTTCCCGAGCTGCATGCGATGGCCGAGCAGCTCAACATCCAGAACTACAGCGGCATGCGGAAGCAGGACCTGATCTTCCGGATCGAGCAGAGCCTGCTCGACACCGAGACGGTCCTCCGCGGCGAAGGCGTGCTGGAGATTCTGCCCGAGGGCTACGGCTTCCTGCGCAGCCCCGACTGGAACTACCTCTACGGTCCCGACGACATCTACGTCTCGCCTAGCCAGATCAAGCGCTTCGACCTCCGCACCGGCGACTCCGTCCTCGGCCAGGTGCGGCCGCCCAAGGAAGGCGAGCGCTACCTCGCCCTGCTGAAGGTCGAGCAGGTGAACTTCGAGGAGCCCGACAAGGCCAAGCACCGCATCGCCTTCGACAACCTGCGCCCGCGCTACCCCGACCAGCGCATCAAGCTCGAGCGCAAGGACAACGACCTTTCGATGCGGCTGCTCGACATCCTGGCGCCGTTAGGCAAGGGCCAGCGCGCCCTGATCAGCTCGCCGCCCAAGGCCGGCAAGACGATCCTCCTCCAGAAGCTCGCCAACTCCATCACCGAGAATCATCCCGAGATCGTCCTCATCGTGCTGCTCATCGACGAGCGCCCCGAGGAAGTCACGGACATGGAGGAGAACGTGAAGGCCGAGGTGATTTCCTCGACCTTCGACGAACCGGCCGACCGCCACGTGCAGGTCGCCGACATGGTGATCGAGAAGGCCAAGCGCCTGGTCGAGCACGGCAAGGACGTCGTCATCCTCCTCGACTCGATCACCCGCCTCGCGCGCGCCCACAACGTGGTGGTGCCGCACTCGGGCAAGATCCTGTCGGGCGGCGTCGACGCCAACGCGCTGCACAAGCCCAAGCGCTTCTTCGGCGCCGCGCGCAACATCGAGGGCGGCGGGTCGCTCACCATCATCGGCACGGCACTGATCGAGACCGGCAGCCGGATGGACGAAGTGATCTTCGAGGAGTTCAAGGGCACCGGCAACTCCGAAATCGTGCTCGACCGGCGCATCGCCGAGCGGCGCACCTGGCCGGCGGTGGACGTGAATCGCTCCGCCACCCGCAAGGAAGAGCTGCTGCTGCCGCCCGATGAGCTGAACCGCGTCTACCTGCTGCGCAAGTTCCTCGCCGACATGCCCCCCGTCGAAGCGATCGAGTTCCTGATGGAGCGCCTCAAGCGCACCAAGAGCAACAAGGAATTCTACTCCACGATGGCGCAGAGCTAGAGACCGGCAATCGGCAATCGGCAATCGGGTGAGGGCCGTGTCCTCGCGGTCGACTGGGGCGAGAGGCGGTTCGGCATTGCCCTGTCGGACCCGCTCCGGATGATCGCCGGGCCGCTCACCACCCTCACGCGCCGGCCGGGCAAGCGCGCCCCCATCGGCGCGATCGCCGCGCTGATCATCGAGCACGGCGTGTCCGACGTCGTCGTCGGCCTTCCCCTCACCATGGAAGGGGACGAAGCAGACGCAGCGCGCCAGGCCCGCCTCCTCGGCGACGCCATCGCGGCGCGATCCGGCATCCCCGTCCAGTATCTCGACGAGCGCATGACCACCGCGCACGCCCTCAAGTCGGCGCGCCGCGCCGGCGTAAAGGACGAAGACTCGCGCGCGAAAATCGACCAGATGGCGGCGGTCGGGATTCTCCAGGCCTGGCTGGACCGGAAATGATCGGGGACCGGGAACCGGGGACCGGGGACCGGACCAGCAGCCCGAGGCGCCGCGCGTTTTCGGTCCTCGGTTCCCGGTCCACGGTCCTCGTGTTACTGGCGCTCGCCGGCTGCCACACCCCCGGCCCCGAGACGCCGAAGACCCACGTCTACATCCCGCGCGGCGCCACCCTCGCGGCCGTCACCGATTCGCTCGAGGTCCACGGCGTCATCGAGACCGGCTGGACCTTCCGCCTCTACGCGCGAGCCCGCGGCCTGGCGAAGCGGGTGCGGCCGGGCCTCTACTCGTTCCCGTTAGGTGAGCGCTGGTCGGTGATCGTCGGCGCCCTCGCGACGGGCCGCACCGACGATGCCCTCTTCACCGTGCCCGAAGGCCTCACGGTGCGCGAGATCGCAAACCTCGCCGCCGGCGTGCTGCGCCTCGCCCACGACTCGGTGCGCAGCGCGATCCGCGACTCCTTCCTCGCCGCCGCGCGCGATTCCGCCGTGCGCGCCGAGTTCGGCATCGCCGTGCCGCGCGGCCTGCGCGACCCGCTCGAGGGCTACCTGCTCCCCGAGAGCTACCGCGTCGCCTTCGACGAGACCCCGCGCGACCTGGTGAAGCACATGATCCGCCAGTTCCTGTCGGTCTGGGACTCGACCGCGGACAAGCGAGCGGCCGCGATCGGCCTGACCCGCCACCAGGTCGTGACGCTGGCGAGCATCGTGGAAGGCGAGGCGCAGCAGGAATCGGAGCGCCGTATCATCGCCGGCGTCTACTACAACCGCTACCGGAAGCGGATGCTGCTCCAGGCCGACCCGACGGTGATCTACGCCGTCCAGCTGACGGACGACAAGCCGATCCACCGCGTGCTCTTCCGACACCTGAAGATCCGATCGCCGTACAACACCTACCTGGTCCCCGGCCTGCCCCCCGGTCCGATCAACAACCCGGGGCGGCTGTCGATCCTCGCGGCTCTGGATCCGGCACGGCACGATCTCTACTACTTCGTCGCCCGTCCCGACGGCCGGCACATGTTCTCGCGCACCGGCGGCGAGCACGCCGATTCGGTGGCGGTCGCCCGCATCCTGCGCGCGCAGGCCGAGGCGGTGCGGGACAGCATCCTGCGCGACAGCATCGCCGCGGCGCGCGCCGCCACCCGCCGGCCTGCCACGCCATGAGCGGACCCGCCGGCCGTGCAGGCGCCGACCTGGTGTCGGCCCTGCGACTGGTCGTGATTCTTGACGGGGGCGCGGCGCGCGGCCGCGACCTCGCAGCGCTCGCGCTTGCCGCCGCGAAGGGCGGCGCGACCATGCTCCAGCTGCGCGACAAGTCGGCGACCCCGGCACAGCTCGCGGAGACGGCGCGGCGCATCATGGCCTCCACCGCGGTGCCGCTCATCATCAACGACCGCCTCGACGTCGCGCTTGCCTCCGGCGCCGCCGGCTGCCACCTCGGCCAGGACGACGTGCCCCTGGACGACGCGCGGAAGATGGTACCCGCCGGCTTCATCCTCGGCGGATCCGCAGGAACCGAAGACGAAGCGCGCCGCGCGACCAGCGCCGGCGCGCACTACCTCGGGGTCGGACCGGTACGCGTGAGCCCTAGCAAGCTCGACGCCGGCGACGCAATCGGCGTCGCGGGTTTCCTGCGGGTGCGCGGCGCGACGCCACTGCCTTGCGTCGCCATCGGTGGAATCCAGGCCGGCGATGCGGCGCCCCTCCGCGAGGCCGGCGCGGCCGGCATCGCCGTGATCGGCGCGGCCCTGGACACCGACGACGTGGAAGCGGCCGTGCGGCTGCTCGCCCAGGCATGACGACGTCGATCCTCGTCACCGCCAAGGGCCTCGGGCGTCTCCGCGCCAGCCACCCCTGGGTCTATCGCTCCGATCTCGGCCGGCACGAGGGTGTGCCCGCCGGCCTGGTACGCCTGGTGGACAACGACGGTCGCGGCCTCGGCACCGCGCTCTTCTCGCCCCACTCCGAGATTCGCGCGCGCTGGCTGGCGCCCGAGGGCACCAACGTGGACGCGGCGTGGTGGACGTCCGCCGTGCGCGCCGCCGCCGAGCGGCGCCGCGGCATCGCCGACACCGGCTACCGCGTCGTGCACGCCGAGGGCGACGGGCTCCCGTCGCTGATCGTGGACCGCTACGGCGACTACGCGGTTGCGCAGCTGCTCTCGGCCGGCCTCGAGGCGGTGCGCGGCGAAGTCATCGATGCCATCCGCGCGGTGCTCGAGCCGAAGGGGCTCCTGCTGCGCAATGACGCGCCGGTGCGCACCCGCGAGCGCCTGGCGCGCGAGACCGAGCTGGCCTTCGGCGACGTGCCGCAGCGCGCGCCGTACACCGAGGGCGCGCTGACACTCTCCGCGGCGCCGTGGACCGGCCAGAAGACCGGCGCCTATCTCGACCAGCGCGAGAACCATCTCGCCGTCGGTGCGCTCGGCCGCGGGCGCTGCCTCGACGTGTTCACCTATCACGGCGGATTCGCGCTGCCGCTGCTCCAGGGCGGGGCCGACCAGGTCGTCGCGCTCGACAGCTCGGCCGAGGCGCTGAGCACCCTCGGCCAGAACATGTCCGCGAACGGGCTGCGCGGCATCGTACCCGTGGAAGCGAGCGCCTTCGACTGGATGCGCGAGGCGGCGCAGGGCCAGGATCGTTATGACGTCGTGGTCCTCGATCCGCCGGCGTTCGCGAAGGACAAGGCGTCGGTCGAGCGGGCACTGGCGGGCTACAAGGAGCTGAACCTGCGGGCGATGAAGCTGCTGGCGCCGGGCGGGCACCTGTTCACGGCGTCGTGCTCATTCCATGTGCATCGCGGCGATTTCTACGCCCTGCTGGCGGAAGCGTCGGCCGACAGCGGGCGGCGGATGCAGCTGGTCGAGATTCGCGGCGCTGGGCCCGACCACCCCGAGCTCATCACCGTGCCCGAGACGGGCTACCTGAAGGCGGCGCTGCTGAGGGCGGTTGACTGATACTGAGAGCCTGAAACCCGGAACCTGGAACAAGAATATCTAGACTCTAGA
>JAYTEN010000256.1:0-4268 GCA_043735145.1 Gemmatimonadota bacterium
GACATCGCCGCCCCACATGAACCGGCTGGTGTCGGTGCGGATGCCCGAGGTGCGCATGGAGTTATTGAGGGCGCGGTCCACGGAGAAGACGGACCCGGAGAGGGTGAACTCCCAGGCATGCGTGCGGGTGAAGCCGCCCGCCATGGGGGTCGCCGGCTTGGCGGGGGTGGCGGCGGGTCGCGCCTGCGCTGACAGCGGCATCGCGACCACCGCGCCGAGCACCAGAAGTGACAACGCCGCTCGCGTCGCGGTAGTCCGGATCAATCGCTGCATGTGGTCTCCAGAGAATGGGCGTGTGGCTGTGGTGACAGTGCCACAATCTCGCCCCCCACGAGGCCGCGTCCCATCGCTTGTTAGGTTGGCATGGGATGGACAACATCTCCATCCTGAGGTCTAGACTATGCGGAGGGGCGCCGGCACGACCCCGCGCCAGCGCGGGGCCGTGGGCATCATGCGTCAGCGGGAATCAGTCGCGGGGGCGCGTCGCGGCAGGGGCACGATGGCCGTTGCCCAGCCAGTGCTTGACCCCGCCGTGCGAGGCGCAGGCACCCTGTCGCGCGGCGGCGGTCCACCAGGTGCCGTCGCCGCAGTGGGCCGTCGCTTCGCGCGGGCGGGCGTTGTCGTGGTCGTCGTCGGCACGCCACTGCTTCACGCCGCGATGGCCGGCGCAGGCGCCGTGCCGGTCGGTGCCGGAGTAGATCGCGCCGTCCTTGCAGCGCGCCAGCGACGCTTCGGGCCAGTCGTGGTCGGGATTGGCGTTGAGCCACTCCTTGACTCCGCCGTGCGAAGTGCAGGCGCCCCGCGTCTCGGCGCCGCCGGTCCAGAGGGATCCATCACCGCATCGGGCGAAGCGGTGCGCGGCGGCAACGGGGCCCTGGGTGTTGACCGGCGGCCTGGCGCGCTGATGCCCCGGCGCTTCGGCGGCGCGGCCCTGCGCGGCAGCGTGAAGGAGCGGTGTGGCCATCGCGGCAAGCGAGAAAACGGCGATCCGGATCGGTGCCATCATTCCTCCGTGCATCGAGTAAGCGCAGCTGTCCTGCACCGTAACTAACTCCCCACCCAAACGGCCGCTATCGCTCCGTCGGGCGACCCAGGGTTAGCTCCATCCCCCTATCCCCCTGTCCCCCCATCCCCCTAGTTGCGGTGCGCCGCCTGGTCATTCACCTGCAACGACTGCAGCATGCGGGCAAAGGCCGCGTCGAACGCCGCACCCTGCGAGCCCGGAGCGACGCCGAGCACGTAGATCACGTGTCCGTCGGGCAGCCCCCGGGTCGCGACGGTGAGCTGTTCCACCGCACCCGTTACCGGCGACGTGCCCGCGAGCCGTACGGAATACCCCTGCCCCCCGCTGGTCACCGTCGCCGGGCCCTGCTGCTGGAGGTAGGTATTCGACTGGCGGATCTGGTTCACCAGGTCGTCGGTCGCGTCCTTGAGCGAGCCGCTGCCGCCATTCTGGAACGGCGCGTAGTGATTGATGATCACGCCCTCGAGGATCGCCTGCTGGTTGTTAGCCGTGTTCACCACGCCCCCCGGCGGCACGATCGACACGCCGAGGCCCGACGAGGCCGTATAGGCCCGCCAGTTGCTCGGGTAGCTGATGCGGTAGAATCCGGTGGACTGGCGGAACTGCGCCATCGTCGCCGATGCCGCGGGAATGTTCACCGCGACGGGGCCGGTGGACGGGGAGGGCTGCGTGCCGCCGCCCTGGGGCCGGCCCGACGCGGCCGCCTGCGCCTGCGCCGCCGTCGGCGCGGCCGGCATTCTGCCTAACGATGCCTGCGCCGCCGCCAGGCCGCCGACATCCGGCCCGCGCGCGACGCTCAGGCTCCGCGCCTGGGTGCGGATGCGGCTCTCGCGATCGGCGGTGGGCGGATGGTCGCTGAAGAAGGCCGCGAGCTTCGACGGATCGCGCCCCTGCGCGGCGCGCAGCTTCTCGAAGAAATCCGCCATCGCCACCGGGTTGTAGCCGGCGCGCGCCATGATCTCGGCGCCCGTCTGGTCGGCCTGGTATTCGGCGGTCCGGCTGAACTTCAGGAAGGCCACGTTGAGTCCCGCCCCGGCCACGGCGTTCACCACGCTCGCGGTGCGGGCGCTGTTCCGGCCGAGCAGGCCGCCCAGCAGCCCAATGCCCGTCGAGGCGAGCTGCGCCGTCGACGCCTGGTGCGTGCCGTGCCGCAAGGCGACGTGCGACATCTCGTGCGCCAGCACGCCGGCAAGCTCGGCTTCGCTCGACGCCGCGATGAGCAGGCCGCGATTCACGTACATCGGCCCCCCCGGCAGGGAAAAGGCGTTGATGTCGGCCGAGTTCACGGCCTTGATGTGATAGGGATACCGGGCGCCCGGGGCGACGGCGGCCAGCCGGCTGATGACGCGGTTGAGATAGGCGTCGATGGTCGCGTCGCGGAGCATCGGCAGCTGCGCCTCGGCCAGGGCCGACTGCGTCTTGCCGATGTCGATATCCTGCTGGACGGTAAAGAGGTTGAAGCCGGGCTGGATGCTGGTCCGGGCGCCTTGCGCCATGCACGGCATGGCGACGGGACCGGCAAGGGCGATGGCGCCGGCGAGGCACGCGGCGCGAGCTGCGAGGAAGGTTCTCATCGCATAAAGTACCCGCCGCCCGGTCAGAAGTGCTGCTAGCCGATGGAGCTAGACCGTCTGGAGCTAGACCGTCGCGACCTCGGCGGCCGGGGCCGCAGCGGCGGCCGGGGCCTTGACCTTCTTCGCGCGGGGCTTGGGCGTGGCTTTGACCTTGGGCGCCGGCCGCATCTCGATCAGCGAGAGGCGGCGCTTGGAGATCATGTCGGAATGATCCATCGAGAGCGCGCGCTTGAAGGCGGCCTTGGCGGGCTCGAGCTGGTTGACGTCGTACAGGCAGATGCCCAGCCGCCGGAAGAGTCCGGCCTCGGGCTCCGACTCGGCGAGGCCCTGGTAACCCTCGATCAACGGCAGCCGGTCTCCCTGGGTGAAACGTTCGTCCAGGGTCAGGCGCTCGGGGCTCATGGTCTTGGTCAAGAACGGCTCCAGGTCGGCGTGAACGGCTTGGGGGCTCCCTTAATCTAACCCCTCCCCCCCCCATGCCGTTACCTCCCGGCTGCCCGGCGTATATTGTCCGCCATGCCGATCCCTGAGCCGCGCGTGCCCCGGCTCCCGCCCTCGGGCCCTCTCCCCCGCCCGGCCAGCCCCGCGCAGGCGCGCGAGGTGCTCAAGGCCGAGGCGTTTGCCGCGCCGCGCATCGACCTGGTGACGATGGAGGCGGTGGAGTTCACGTCGATCTGCCCGAAAACGGGGCAGCCCGACTTCGGCAGCGTCGTCATCGAGTACGCGCCCGCGAAGCGCTGCCTCGAGTCGCGCGCGCTGAAGTACTACCTCTGGTCGTACCGGAATGAGGGGGCGTTCTGCGAGGCGCTCGCCGCGCGGATTGCCGACGACGTCGCCTATGCGATCGCGCCGCGGTCGCTGAAGGTGGAGGTCATGCAGAACGTGCGCGGCGGCATCGCGCTGGTGGCCACCGCTCGTCGTTAGGCAGTGCTAGTCGTCCTCACCCCGGTAGATGCAGCCCGCCGTACAGGTTTCCTTCACCATGATCTCGCTCAGCAGCGGCAGCACCGGCTTCAGCTTGCGCCAGATCCAGCGCGCGATCGCCTCGCTGGTCGGGTTCTCCAGCCCCGCGATCTCGTTGAGGTAGCGGTGGTCGAGCTGCTCCTCGATGGGGCGGAACGCCGCCCGGATGTCGGCGAAGTCCTGTACCCAGCCCAGATGCGGATCGACCGGCCCGCGCAGCTGCACCCGCACGTAGAAGGTGTGGCCGTGCAGCCGGGCGCACTTGTGATCCTTCGGCACGTGGGGGAGCAGGTGCGCCGAATCGAAGGAGAATTCCTTGAAGAGATCCATCACGGTCAGGGGATTCCGAGCAGCTTGTGGGTCTGGAGGCTGAGCCGCCAGCGCGGCTGCGCGAGGCAGTACGCCGTGGCGAGGGTGGTGTTGGCCGCGGCGGCGGGGCCGTCCATCGGCTGCAGCATGAAGTGGTCGAACGCGAGCGACTCGAACTGCTCCGGCATTGCGCCGGGCTGCGGGAAGACCAGCTTGAGCTCGGACCCGGAGCGCTGCACCAGTGGGGCGCCGGCCTTGGGGCTGACGCAGATCCAGTCGATGCCGGCCGGCGCGGCGATGGTGCCGTTGGTTTCGACGGCGATCTCGAAGCCGGCCTGGTGCAGTGCCGCGATCAGGGGCGGGTCGAGCTGGAGGAGCGGCTCGCCGCCGGTGCAGAC
>JAYTEN010000257.1:0-3982 GCA_043735145.1 Gemmatimonadota bacterium
CCGAGGCCCGGGATCATCCGGAAGACCTTGCCCTGCTCGCCGGTGCGCAGCCGCGTCTGGAAGCCGACCAGATTCCACATCTGCCCCGCCCGGTCCTCCTGCCTCAGCTGCACGATGGCGTAGGCGTCGCGACCGGTGCGCGGATCGGGAAGCCCGACGGGCTTCATCGGCCCGAAACGCAGCGTCTCGGGGCCGCGCGACGCCATCTCCTCGACCGGCAGGCACCCCTCGAAGTACGGCACCTTCTCGAACTCATGGCCGTCATACCGGTCGGCGGTGACCAGCGCGGCGATGAACGCTTCGTATTCGTCGCGCGTCATGGGGCAGTTCCAGTAATCGTCGCCCTCGCCCTTCCCCCAGCGCGATGCCTTGAAAAGGCGCGCCATGTCAAGGGAATCGGCCGAGACAATGGGCGCGATGGCGTCGTAGAAGGCGAGCGACTCGGCCCCGACCGCGGCGGCGATGGCCTTCGACATCGCATCCGACGTCAACGGCCCGCTCGCGACGATGCCCGGGTCTGGCAGCGCCGTCGCCTCTTCCCGCACGACCATGATACGGGGATGGCCGGCGACGACATCGGTGGCGCGCTGCGAGAACACGGCCCGATCCACGGCTAGCGCCGTGCCGCCCGGCACCCGCGCCTCGTCGGCGCAGCGCAGGAGGATGGATCCGAGCAGGCGCAACTCGGCCTTGAGCAGGCCGTGTGCCGTGGTGATGTCGGTGCTCTTGAAGGTGTTGCTGCAGACCAGCTCGGCGAGCCGGTCGGTCTGGTGGGCCGGCGTGCTCACCACGGGACGCATCTCGACGAGCCGTACCTCGACGCCACGCTCAGCCAGCGCCCACGCGGCCTCGCATCCGGCCAGGCCGCCCCCGACGACCGTCGCGTTCAGCTCGCCGACTCCGCCCCGACCTCCGCGCCCGCCACGGCGTCAGCCGCCGGCGCCTCGCCCGGCTCGGCCGCCTCGGATTCCATCTGGCACTTGAGGCACTTGTTCCAGGTGCCGCGCGCCTTGGTGGTCTTCTGCTCCATGCCGAGGTTGCCGCAATTGGGGCAGACGACGGGCACCGGGCGGTTCCAGGTCGTGAAATCGCACACCGGATACTTGTTGCACCCGAAGAAGGTGCGGCCCTTCTTGGACCGCTTCTCGGCCAGGTCGCCAATGATGCACTTGGGGCACTTCACGCCCAGCGGCACCGGCCGGGTGTTCTTGCACTTGGGGTAGCCGGTGCAGGCCATGAACTCGCCGAACCGTCCGGTCTTGATGACCATGTCGCGGCCGCACTTCTCGCACTTCTCGTCGGTCGGCTTATCGGGCGCGCGCTTCTTGCGCAGCGACCGCGTGAACTTGCACTCGGGATTGCTGCCCAGCTTCATGCACGCGACGTAGGGGCCGAAGCGGCCGGCCTTCACCATCACGGTGCTGCCGCACTCGGGGCAGCGCTCGTCGGCGAGCTTGGAGAGATCGTGGGCCTCGCCGATCATCTCCTGCGGATTCACCGCAAGGAGACGCTTCTCGAAGGGCTCCCAGAAACCCGTCAGCACCTGGAGCCGGGTCTGGTCACCGGCCTCGATGCGGTCGAGCTGGGTCTCCATGCCGCTGGTGAACTCGACGTTGAAGATGTCGGGGAAGCGCGGCACCAGGAGCTTGTTGACGGTCTCGCCCAGCTCGGTGGGATGGAAGCGCTTCTCCAGCATCGACGCGTAGTGGCGCGCAAGCAGGGTGCTGGAAATGGCGGCGTAGGTGGACGGCCGGCCGATGCCCAGCTTCTCGAGCTCCTTGACGAGCGACGCCTCGCTGAAGCGCGGCGGCGGCTCGGTGAAGTGCTGCGCCGGCACGATCGCCTTGAGGTCGACGACGTCGCCGACCTTCAGCACCGGCAGCGGCGGCAGGTCGTCGAGCGTGCGCCCATCGGACTCCTCGCGCGCCTCGGTGTAGAGCCGGTGGTAGCCGTCGAAGACGATGATCGAGCCGGTCGAGCGGAAGATGTACGGCGCGCTCGGCGCGTCGGTGTTCTGGCTGAGATCGAAGTCGACCGTCGTGGTGTCGTAGACGATCGCCGCCATCTGCGACGCGACGAAGCGCTGCCAGATGAGCGTGTAGAGCTTGAGCTGGTCGGCCTTGAGGTAGCGCTTCACCGCGTCGGGCGTGCGCTCGACGTCGGTGGGCCGCACCGCTTCGTGCGCGTCCTGCGCGCCCTCGCGGGTGCCGCCGATGAAGCTCGCCGTCTCGGGCAGATACGGCTTCTCGAAGTTGCGGCCGATCCAGCCGCGCGCCGCTGCGACGGCGCTCGCCGCGACGCGGGTCGAATCGGTGCGCATGTAGGTGATGAGACCCTGCGCGCCCTCGTCGCCCAGCTCCACGCCCTCGTACAGCCCCTGGGCGATCTGCATGGTGCGCTTGCTGCTGTAGCCGAGCCGCTTGGCCGCTTCCTGCTGGAGCGTGCTGGTCGTGAACGGCGCCGGTGGGCGCTTGCGGCGTTCCTTGCGCTTGAGGTCGGTGACGACGAACGGCTTCTGCCGCGCCGCCTCGACGATCGTCGTCGCGGTGGGCTCGTCGTGGATCTCGGGCTTGTGGCCCTCGACCTTGTGGAGATCGGCGTCGAATGCGTGCGCGCTCTTCTCGCACTTCGCCGTGATGCTCCAGTACTCGACCGGGATGAACTTGCGGATCGCGTCTTCGCGCTCGACGATGAGCCGCAGCGCGACCGTCTGCACGCGTCCCGCCGAGAGGCCGGTCTTGATCGCCTTCCACAGGAGGGGCGACACCTTGAAGCCCACCAGCCGGTCGAGGATGCGCCGCGTGAGCTGCGCCTCGACCTTGCGGCTGTCGATCTGGATCGGATTCAGGATCGCGCGGTTGATCGCGTCCTTGGTGATCTCGTGGAAGAGCACCCGCTTCACGTTGGCGTGCTTGCCGCCGATCTGGTCGTTGACGTGCCAGGCGATGGCCTCGCCTTCGCGGTCAGGGTCGGTGGCGATCAGGATCTCGTCGGCGAGCTTGGCCGCGGCCTTGAGCTCGGTGATGGCCTTCTGCTTGCCCTTCACCGTCACGAACTTGGGCTTGAACTTGGACGCCACATCCACGCCGAGCTCGCGCTCGGGCAGATCCCGGATGTGCCCCACGGTCGCCTTCACCGTGAAGCCCTTTCCGAGATACTTGCCGATCGTCTTCGCCTTGGCGGGCGATTCGACGACGACGAGGGTGTTCCTGGCCTCTGCCATGCGCGAAATATTCTCTCCGGACGTCAACCGGCCGTCACCGGCCCGTCCCCTTCCTTAATTAACTGCCCTGCCCGGTACCTCCGGGGGGGCTAGTCTACCAACCCCCGTGGGTCCGGGCAAGTTGGGCGACGTCGTCGGCCACCGCCTCTGGGGTGAGTAGATCGGTCATAACTCGCGCCTGGGCTTCGAGATACGTCCCGCGCCGCTGTTCCAGAAGGAGATGAAGCCGGAGAGCCGGTTCGAAGCCCTTGAGCAGGGGACGGGGGTGCGACCCCTCGAGTCGGCGGGCGGCTACGGAGGGCGAAGTCATGAGGTAGACGACGTATCCCAAAGAGAGCGCCAGGCGCCTCTGAACCGCATCCTGGAAGTACCCTCCGCCCGGGGAGAGGACGGCGGGTTCACCCGCCAACGCCTCGGCGCCGATTGTGGCCTCGAGCGCTCGAAAGGCGGGCTCGCCGTCCTCGGCGAAGATCCGCTCGATGGACTTTCCGGCCCGCTCCTCGATGATAGTGTCGAAGTCGGTGAAGGGAGCGCCGAGCCGCTCGGCGACCAGGCGACCGACCGTCGTCTTGCCGGCGCCCGGCAGGCCGATCATGACGACGTGACGGCGTTTCATGGTCCCCAGCGCTCCGGGCGCTCGCCGATCTGGAGGACATAGCCATCGAAGTTGCGCCGCATTTCGCGCAGCGAGTCGCCGCCGAACTTTTCGCGATAGGCATCGGCGAGCACGATCGCCGTCATCGCCTCGGCGATCACCGC
>JAYTEN010000258.1:0-5119 GCA_043735145.1 Gemmatimonadota bacterium
ACCGCGGTATCGATGCTCCACGCCGGCGTGCTGATGAAGCTGGGTGCCTACGGCATCCTGCGCGTGGGCGTCATGCTGCTCCCCGACGGCGCGCACTACTGGGCCCATGCCGCCGCGGTCCTGGCCACGATCAACATCGTCTACGGCGCCTTCGTGGCGCTGTCGCAGACCGACCTGAAGTTCGTCATCGGCTATTCGTCGGTCTCGCACATGGGCATCGTGCTGCTGGGCATCGCCACGCTGTCGGTGGACGGCATCAACGGCGCCGTCATGCAGATGTTCAGCCACGGCATCATGACGGCGCTCTTCTTCGCCGCCGTCGGCTATATCTACGACCGCTACCACACCAGGGAGATCGGCCGGCTGGGCGGCCTGTCGCGCGCCATGCCGGTGGCATCGGCGTTCTTCATCATCGCCGCGCTGACGGGCGCGGGGATTCCCGGCCTGGCGTCGTTCTGGGCCGAGCTGCTGGTGTTCCTGGGAACGCTGCGGGTATGGCCGGTGCTCGCGGTCATCGTGGTCGCGGCGCTGGTGATCACGCTCGCCTATTCCATCCGGGTCATCGTGCTCGCGTTCTTCGGCCAGCCGCGCGAAGCGCATCAGGCGATGCCGGACATCGGTCTCTTCCTGTCGCTGCCGCGCGCGATCCTCGCGGCGGTGCTGCTCATCCTCGGCTTCTACCCCCGCCTGATTCTCGACGTGATCGATCCGGCCGCGCGGGCCTTCGTGGCGGCGCTGCGTTGAACCGCGTCTGGCCGCTGGTCCCGGAGATCACGCTGGCCCTCACGGGGCTCGCCATCTTCATGGCGATGATGGCGGACACCGGCCGCGACCGGCTGGCGCGCCAGGTCGCGCGGGCCGGCAGCGTGCTGCTGGTGGCGGCGTGCCTGGCGACCTTCGACATGCAGTTGTCGATCCTCTGGGGCGCGTACCGGATCGACCACTTCTCGCAGCTGGTCAAGCTCGCGGTGGCAACCGGGTTCGCGCTGTCGGTGTTCATCGCGCGCGAGGGCGAGGGGCAGCGCGCCGACGCGCGTGGCGAGCTGCACTTCTTCCTGCTCACCTCGACCGCCGGGCTGGTGGTCATGGCGAGCGCGGTCGAGCTCGTCTCGATGTATCTCGCGCTCGAGATTGCGTCCTACTCGCTGTTCGTGCTGGTGCCGCTGCGCGAGAACTTCCCGCGCGGCAAGGAAGCCGGACTCAAGTTCGTGGTGGTGGGGCTCGCGTCGTCGGCGGTCACGCTGTACGGATTGTCGCTGCTCATCGGGATCACCGGCAGCACGCATCTTGATGTGATCGCGCTATCCCCGGCGCTGGCGTCGGGGGCGCCGGCGGCGCTGTTTGCGATCGCGCTCTTCGCGGCGGGGTTTCTCTTCAAGCTGGCGCTCTTTCCCTTCCATTTCTGGGCGCCCGACGTGTACGAAGGCGCGAGCCACGGCGTCGCGGCCTTCATCGCGACGGCGTCAAAGGTCGCGGCGCTCGCGATCGTCGGCCGGCTGGTGCTCGCCGCCGGCCTGACGGGGAGCCATCTGGCAATGGCGCTGGCGGTGACGGCATCGGTCGCGATGACCCTTGGGAACCTGGTCGCGCTGGTGCAGCGCGACGTGAAGCGGATGCTCGCCTGGTCGGCGGTGGCGCAGGCGGGATACATCGCGGTGGGGTTCGTGGCGTTCACGGGGGCGGGCATCGCGGCGTCGCTCTTCTACGGACTGATCTACCTGCTGATGAATGCGGCGGCGTTTCTCGTTGTCGCCCGGGTCGCGGCCGATGGCGCGAATCCGTCCTTCGACGACCTGCGCGGCCTGCACCAGCGCGCGCCCCTGCTCGCGCTGACGCTGCTGCTCGCCCTCTTCGCGCTGGCGGGCGTGCCGCCCACGGCGGGCTTCATGGGCAAGTGGCTGCTCTTCCGGGCGGCGATGGCGCAGGGCTGGTGGTGGCTGGTCCTCCTCGGCGCGATCAACAGCACCGTCAGCGTCTACTACTACCTGATCGCCGTGAAGCACGCCTACCTGCTGCCGCCGGAGCAGGCGCCCGCGCCGATCCGCCTGACGCTGGCGGATCGAGTTGTGTGTCTGGCGTTGTGCGGAGCGCTGGTTGTCCTGGGGATATATCCCATGCCGGTCTACGACTGGGCGGCCGGAGCAGTGGACGCGTTATTGAGGTAGGAACGGACCCGCTTGACCTGTGTGCCCAAAATGGGTACGATAGTGCCCACTATGGGCACGCTGGATCAGCCTGACCGGGTCTCTCGCCTCCTCTTTGGGTCGACGCGCCGCGACGTGCTCGCGCTCCTGTTCGGTCGTCCCGACGAGCGGTTCTATCTCAGGGAGATCGTCCGCGCGGCCGGCGGCGGCTCTGGCGCCGTTCAGCGGGAGTTGAAGGCTCTCGTGGGTGCCGGTCTGCTCCGCCGTGAGGCTGATGGTCGTCAGGTCTACTTCACCGCCAATCGCGATGCGCCGATCTTCCCGGAACTTCAGGGCATTGTCGAAAAGACAGCGGGTGCCGTCGATGTCTTACGGTCCTGTCTCGCGCCGTTCCTGGGTCTGGGACGCCGCATCGATCTCGCGATCATCTACGGATCGGTGGCCGCCGGGAGGAAGACCGCCCGCAGCGACGTGGATCTGCTCATTGTCGGGAGAGTCATGCTGTCGGAGATCATTCCGGCGCTTCGGGCTGCCGAGGCCCGGCTCGGCCGGGAAGTCAATCCGACTGTTTATCCGGTCGAAGAATTCCGAAGCAAGGTGAAGGCCGGCGTGCCCTTCCTGAAGCGCCTGATCTCGGGGCCGATGCTGTTCGTGGTGGGAGACGACGATGACATTGGCCGACTGGCTCGCTAACCGCTGGATTGTCGCGCACGAGCCCAGCCGTGAGGAGATCGCGGACCTGCTCGCCGTCGTCGATCGCGATCTTGCAGATGCGGCCATTCCTCGGCTCAGCGACGACTGGCGGCTGGGTATCGCGTATAACGCCGCTCTCCAGCTCGCGACGCTCGCCCTGGTTGCGGAGGGCTACCGGCCGGGCAAGGAGCGCGCGCACGAGCGGGCCATTCTCTCGTTGCGAAATACCGCCGGCATCGATCAGGGAACCGTTGACCTGCTCGACACGGTTAGACGCAAGCGAAACCAGAACAACTACGAGCACGCGGGCTCGACCTCGGCAGGCGAAGCGGGCGAGCTGTACCAGTGCGTGACGGCATTGCGGACCGACATCCTGCGCTGGCTCAGGAAGAACCATCCGGCTCTCTGTCCGCCGGATGTCACACCGTGACGATCATCTCAGGGCCGGGAGGTCGAGCCGCATGACCGAGCTGATCTGGGAAGGGAAGTACGACGCGCAGGGCCGGAAAGAGTCTGCCGGCAAGGTCAACCTCATTTACATCGACCCACCGTAACTCCAGCCTTCGGCGTTCGGCGATCTCATGGTATTTGAGGCACAGATACCGCTCGGAGATTGCTTGTAAGGGCGGCCACAGGGGCCGCCCCTACGAACGTAGTGCGTTACGGCCGGTACTCGGTCAGCATCATCTCGATCCGGCTCCCGTCGTGCTCGCCCTGGATCAGCGTCCGGAGCGGCAGCGCAACGTTAGGCGACAGGCACGACTCCTGCACCACGGCGCCATTGGCCCGGGTCACCACCAGGACGCCGCCCTGGCCGGCGTGCTCGCAGCCGCGGTCCACCTTGATCGACATCGACTCGCCCCCGCTGCTCTGCGACCACTCGTCGCCGATGGTGAGCTGGCGTCCCCCGAGCATGATCCACGACGTCGGATTGAAGAGCATGATGCCGATCGGTCCCATCGCCATCAGCTGCCCCATGCCCATCCCCATCTGCACCGGCTGGCCGGGCTGCGCCACCGGCATCGTCACCGTGTTGGAGCTGGACTCGTCGCCCAGCTGGCCCTGGACGCGCATGCGCACCTGGCCCGCGCCGGCGGGCGAGAACTCGAGCTGGTAGAAGCCGTTCTTCGTCTGGCCGTCGTCGGTCTGCGTGACCTGGTAGCGGAAGTGCTCGGTGCCCTTGAACTGGTAGGGCGCCCACGCGAACGGTCCCGACGGCATCGCGATCGCGCCGCTCGGCACGCCGGCCGACATCGCCACCATCGGCGCGGCGGGGGTGCGGGGGGCGGCGGGAGCGGCGGCGCCCATGGCGCCGATGCGGCCGCGCGCGTCGTTCACGCCGGTCACGATCATGCCGACGGCGGCGTTGGTCGCTTCGCCGATAAGCGAGTGCGCGAAATCATCCTTCGTCATGTCGATGATGCCGTCGGACGAAATGAGACCCGGCACGCGCGCGAACAGCGCCAGCCCGCTGTGGTTGGCGGACTGCGTCGCCGGGATCATGGCGAGCATCGTGCCCGACGCGACGTCGATGAGGCGCGACTCGAGGGAGACGCCGGCCACCGTCGTGCGCCGGCCGATGCCGAGCCGCACGCCGCCAATGCGCGGCCCGCTGACGCCGGCGGTCCCGCTCTGGGTGCCGTAGCCGAGGAGCGTGCCGGCGAGCACGGCGTCGGCGCCGACCGAGCGGCCCGCGGCGGCCGCGGCGCCGGGATCGGTGTCGAAGGGCGCGGTGGTCTGGACCTCGACGATCGTCCAGCCGCCGCCCTCGGCAAGCCGGCGCGCGATCAGGTTAGCGAGGCTTCGGCCGACGTTCACGTCGCTGCGGCCGAAGAGGTCGTTGAAGCCGTTCGAGACTTGCGATTGGTTGAACGTCAGGACGGCGAGCTTTTTGGGGGCCTGGGCCGTGAGCGACGCGGGCAGGGCCGCGGCGCCGAGCAGCGCCGCGAGAAACAGGGACGGCTTCATAGGGCTCCTCTGTACGTAGAATCTAGAACCTAGAACCTAGAACCTAGAAGATCGAGAGAGGATATGTCCAGTTGCCCGCTCCAGATTCCCAATTCCAGGTTCTAGATTCTAGATTCTAGATTCTAGATTCTCCTGATTTGACACCCTTTCGGCCCCCCGGTATAACAAAAGGATGGTCCGCAGCACCCATTCCGCACGTATGGCCGAAGGGGTCTGATCGTATGAAGGAATACGCGAGCAAGGACATTCGAAACGTGGCGGTAGTCGGCCACGGAGGCAGCGGCAAGACCAGCCTGGTCGACGCCCTCGCCTTC
>JAYTEN010000259.1:0-6734 GCA_043735145.1 Gemmatimonadota bacterium
CCGATGACTTGTCGCCCGTTGGCCAGTCTGTTCGCTCTCCTCGTTGCCGTCTCTCCCCTCGCGCTTGCCCAGCAACCCGCGCCGGCCGTGCCCGCGCAGGGTGAAGGGACGCCCGCGGCGCGCGCTCAGGATACCGGCCCTCGTCCCTACCGGCAGGTCATCACGGCCGCGGCGGTCACCGATTCCGGCGTGTTCACGATCCACCGCATCGGTGAGAAGCTCTACTATGAAATTCCGCGCACCATGTTCGGGCGCGAATTCCTGTTCGTGGCCGACCAGCGCGGGACCGTCCGCGGCCTGCGCTACGCCGGCGAGGAAGTCGCCAATCGCGTGGTGCGCTGGGA
The DNA here is from genome assembly GCA_043735145.1 of Gemmatimonadota bacterium. GTDB lineage: Bacteria > Gemmatimonadota > Gemmatimonadetes > Gemmatimonadales > JACORV01 > DASXPG01. Next base: position 345 of record JAYTEN010000259.1, read on the forward strand.
GCGCATGGGGAATCGCGTGTTCCTGCGCGTCGTCTCCTACGCCATGCGGGCCGACAGCAGCAATCCGGTCGCGCGTGCTGTGGCGGCGTCGAACATCGCGCCGATCATCGCCGGCTTCGATGTGGCCGCGTGGAGCCCCGACGACAGCAACGCCGTCATTGAGGCGACCAAGCTCTTTACCACCGACATCCAGGAGCTGGGCGTGCGTGCCGAGGGGGTGCGCGTCCGGCGCCTCGACCCGACCCGCTCGGTCGTCGAGCGCGCCCGCAGCTTTCCGCGCAACATCGAGGTCAGCGCGCTGCAGACCTTCGAGGTGGACTCGGTGCCGGGCGGCGAGTTCCGCGGCGTCAACAGCCTCACGATGTCGATGAACTATTCGATGGTGCTGCTGCCGGACAACCCGATGATGCCGCGCTTGTGCGACGACCGGGTCGGCTACTTCAACCTGTCGTTCGAGGATTTCAACCAGGACCGGGTGCTCGACGCGGACCGCTGCTACATCGCGCGCTACCGGCTCGAGGCTCAGAACCCCAACGCCGCCGTGTCGGATCCGGTCACGCCGATCACCTGGTATATCGACCCGGCGACGCCGACCAAGTGGGTGCCGTGGCTGATCAAGGGCGTCGAAATGTGGGAGCCGGTCTTCCGCGCCGCGGGCTTCTCGCACGCGATCCGCGCGCTCCCGGCGCCGGCGAACGATCCCGACTTCGACGTCGATGACGCGCGCTATACCGTCATCCGCTGGCTGCCGTCCACCACGCAGAACGCGTATGGCCCGCACATCAGCGATCCGCGCAGCGGCGAGATCCTCCAGGCCAACATCGGCTTCTACCACAACATCACGAGCCTGGTCGAGAACTGGTACTGGACTCAGGCCGGCGCCGCCGATCCTCGCGTCGCGACGCTGCCGATTCCCGACTCCCTGATGGGCCTCCTGGTCGCATATGTGGCGGCCCACGAGGTGGGCCACAGCATCGGCCTGCGCCACAACATGATCGCGTCGTCGGCGTATCCGGTGGATTCGCTGCGCAGCCGCTCGTTCACCTGCGGCCGCAACAACACCAGCCCGTCGATCATGGATTACGCGCGCTACAACTACGTCGCCCAGCCGGGTGACAACGCCTGCCTGATGCAGGGCTTCGGCGCCGCCGACTACTTCGCGATCGACTGGGGGTACCGCCGGATTCCGGGGGCTTCGGGTCCCGAGGCCGAGCGGTCAGTGCTCGACTCACTGGCGCGCCGCCAGGAAACCAATCCCGAGCTGCGCTGGATCGGCGACGGCGACGCCGTGGACCCGCGCATCGTCACCGAGGCGATCGGCGACGACGCCGTGCGCGCCACGGGCTTCGGGCTGCTGAACATCAAGCGCCTTGCGACCATGCTCATCCCGGCGTCCACCACGGCGCGGATGGAGAACTACGACCGGCTGAACAACCTGTACGGCGCGCTGATCGGCCAGTGGGCCCGCGAGATGGGCCACGTCGCCGTGGTCGTCGGCGGCGTGCACCAGGAAACCAAGTACGCCGGTCAGCAGGGCCGCGTCTACACGCCGGTCCCGCGCGAGAAGCAGCAGGAAGCCGTGCGCTTCCTGGTGGCGAACGCGTTCGCGACGCCGACCTACTTCCTCGATCCCGAGCTGCTGGGGCGCGTCGAGCCGACCGGCAGCGTCGAGCGCATTCGTGCCCGGCAGGCATCGATCCTCAACACGCTGCTGTCGGATCCGCGCCTCGCGCGGCTGGCCGAGACGCAGGCCTTCGCCCCCGCCGGCGCACCGGCCTATTCCATCGCCGACCTGCTCGGCGACCTGCGCCGCGGCATCTTCAGCGAGGCGGCCGGCACGCGCCCCGCGACCGACATCTACCGGCGCAATCTCCAGCGCGCCTTCGTGGACCAGATGGACCGGCTGATCAACACGCCCCTCGCGCCCACGCTGCCGCCCGGCTTCCCCGCCGCCAATGCACCGGCGCCGCGGCCCGCCGACGCCCGCGCCCTCGCGCGCGCCGAGCTGAACGCGCTCGATGCCCAGCTGCGCACCTCGCTGCTGCGGACGTCGGACCGGGAGACCCGCGCGCATTTCGAGGACCTGCGCGCCCGGATCGACAGGATGCTGAATCCGCTGCCGGCGGCGGCCACCCGGTAGGCCGTCGAAACGTCGAAGCGCCGAAGCGTCAAAGCGTAATCAAGAAAAAACCCCGGGGCTCAAGACTCCGGGGTTTTTCACGATCACCGCTTCGACGCTTCGACGCTTCGACGCTTACTTGTCGGTCAGATCATGCGCGAGCGCATATCTCACCAGGTCCGCGTTCGTCTTCACATTGAACTTCTCCAGGATCCGCGCGCGGTAGCTGCTCACCGTCTTGGGATTGATCGTGAGCCGCCCGGCGATCTCCTTCAGGCTGAGCCCCCGGGCGATCATCATCAGTACCTCGAGCTCGCGCGCGGAAAGCGTCAGGTGCGGTGCCACGTCGGTGTCGCTGTCGAGACCGGACGCCAGCTGCTCGCCCAGGCTCGCCGACACGTAACGCCGACCGATATGCACGCGGCGAACGGCTTCCACCAGTTCCGCCGCCGTGAAGCTCTTCATCAGGTAGCCGGCTGCGCCGCTGCGCAGAGCGGGGATGGCATACTCGGCTTCGTCATGCGCGCTGAACATCAGCGCCCGGGTGCGCGGCAGATGCTCCTTCAGGCTGCGCAGGACTTCGAGGTGCCCCGGTCCAGGCATCGAAATGTCGAGCAGGATCACGTCGGGCTTGGTCTCGCGCGCGGAGTCGAGAATCCTGTCGCCGTTATCGACTTCGCTGACCACCGTCACTTCCGGCGTGCGCTCCAGAATGCGACGCACACCCTCACGAAAAATGGGGTGGTCGTCGGCAATCATGACTCGAATCATCGTCGGGCCTCCCCAGGGTCGTTCCGCGGGGTGGGCGGTGACGCCTCAACCCCCGGACCTCCAACAATATATAGCGCGTGTGGGGTTTCCCTCACACCACTCACGGTACCCGCCCTGCACGAATCCGGTCCACAGCCGCCTCCATCCGCGCCTTCATCCCTGATCGCCCAGTGAGCGCAGCTGCGCCATTTTCCCTCGGTCGGGAAGAGGATGCCTCGCAAGGAACGCCGGAACCGTTGGCCAGGAGAACCATGCAAATCGTGCATCCGCCGCATGCCCCGACCGCCTCGGTCCTCGAGCTCCCTGGAAGTCCGGAAGCCGCCCCCGTCTGGAGGCGTCGCAGCGGTGATGCCGCCTCGCAGCGCATCCTGCTCGTCGATGATCATCCCGGTGTTCGCGACTCGATGTCGCGGCTGCTGGGGCGCCATGGCTTCGATGTGATTTCTGCCCACGACGGCCCGTCGGCGATCATCGCCTGCCGCACGCTGAAGCCCGACCTCGTCATTCTGGACGTGCAGATACCCGGCTGCGACGGCTTCGAGGTCTGCCGCAGCATCAAGAGCGCGACCGCGTCCGCCCTGGTGCCGGTGGTGCTGGTGACTGCCATCGACTCAGCCGAGTACCGGCTGCGGGGGGCCGAAGCGGGTGCCGACGATTTCTTCACCAAGCCCGTCGCGACGCCCCAGTTGGTGGCCCGGGTCCGGGCCGCCCTGCGCCAGAAGCACATCACCGATGGCATGGAAGCGACCGAGGCGGTGCTCTTCACCCTCGCCCGTATCGTCGAGGGCCGCGACGCCGACACCGAGGGCCATTGCAACCGGCTCTCCGTCCTCGGTGAGCGGCTCGGTGCGCGCATCGGCCTGCCCCGCGCGTCGCAGCTCGCGCTGCGGCATGCCGGCATCGTCCACGACATCGGCAAGGTCGTCGTGCCCGATGCGGTCCTCCTGAAGCGGGGCCCGCTGACCGACGACGAATGGGCGATCATGCGGCGCCACGCGGTCGAGGGTGAGCGCATCTGCGCGCCGCTGAATTCCTTCCGCGATGTACTCCCGATCATCCGCCATCATCACGAGCGGCTGGATGGCACCGGCTATCCCGACGGCCTCAAGGGCGACGCGATTCCCATCACGGCGCGCGTGCTCCAGGTCGTGGACGTGTTCGACGCGCTGACGATGGCGCGGCCCTACAAGCCGGCCCTGACGCCGAGCGGTGCGATGGACGTGATGGAAGATGAAGTGCGGCGGGGCTGGTGGGATCCCGCCGTGTACGCCGAGTTCCGCAAGCTGGTTAACGAGGGAGGAGCCGACTGATGGCCCGCATTCTGCTTGTCGATGACGATAGCCTGGTCCTGCGAGGCGCGCAGCGCGTGCTGCAACGCGCCGGCCACGAGGTCTGGGACTGCACCAACCCCAAGACCGCCTTGCACATGCTCACGTACGTGACCGTGGACGTGGTGATCACCGACGTGTACATGTCGGGCATGAGCGGCGTAGAGCTGGCCCGCCGGATTCGCGCGAGCGACCGCTGCCGCCACATCATCGCCATGACCGGCGGGGGCGTGATGCACACGGCGGCGGAGTTGCTTGCGCAGGCGCGCCTGGCGGGTGCCGAGCGCACCCTGGCGAAGCCGTTTGGTCCGGGAGAACTGGAAGCGGCGGTGGCCGACGTCATGGCGCGCCCGGCCGCGGCGAGCGTCAACTAGGGCGAAGCCGGGCGGGGACGGGGAGCTCGAACCAGAAGGAGCTCCCCCGGCCCGGCTCGCTGTCCACGCCGATACGGCCGCCGTGCGCGGCCACGGCGAGCTTGCAGAAGGTCAGCCCCAGCCCGGTCGAATGCTTGATGTGGTTTCGCGTCGCCTCGAGCTGGCCGAACTTGTCGAAGATCTTCTCGTGAAAAGCCGCCGGAATCCCCGGCCCCGCGTCGAACACCTGCACCCGCACCTCGCCGGGGGCATATACGATGCGCACCTGCACCGGCTGCTCGTCAGGCGAGTAGTCTACCGCGTTGCCGATGAGGTTGGCGAGGACGCGCCGCATGATCGCCGGATCGCACGATACTCCGGCCGGCGCACCCGCAACCTCCACCTCCACCTGCCGCTTCCGCCCCCGCGCTCCCACCAGCTCGATCGCCTCATCCACCAGGGCTGCCATGTTCGTGTCGGCGTACGCGAGCGGCATGACGCCGCCCTCGAGCCTGCTGGTATCGAGCAGGTCATTGACCATCTCGGTCATGCGCACCGTGATGGCGCCGGCCTCATCCACCAGCTCGACGAACGACGGTCCTCCCGGAAGCCTGGCCGCGTCCTCGCGCAGCATCTCGAGGTAGAGCCGGATGCCGGTCAGCGGCGTGCGCAGGTCGTGGACGAGCATTTGCACCAGGCCGCCGCGCAGCGTTTCGAGTTGCTGCAGCCGCGCGTACTGCTCCTCGGTGCGGACGTACAGGCGGCGCAGATTCAGCGCATTGCGCACCCGCAGCAGCAGTTCCGTCCGGTCGAATGGCTTGGTGAGATAGTCGTTGGCGCCCGCCGCGATCCCGCGCAGGCGGTCCTCCCGATTCGCCAGTGCGGTGACCAGGATGATGGGAATCGCCTCGGTGTCCGGGTCGGCCTTGACGCGACGGCACACGTCGTAGCCATCAAGCCCGGGCATGTTGACGTCCAGCAACACGATGTCGGGTGTCCCATCGGCGATGCGCTCAAGGGCCCCGGTGCCGTCCACCGCTTCGGACACGCGGTAGCCCTCGGCCTCGAGGAGTTCGCGGATCAGCGCGCGGTTCTCGTCCGCATCGTCCACCACGAGAATGTGGCCCGGATCGACGTCCGTCATGACCTTCCCATCCTGGTCATGCCGCCTTTCTTGGCCTGCGCGTCAGTTCGGGCACGGGGATGCGCACCCTCGAATACTATGGTACCCCAGGGGTTCACGGGCGTCTGGCGGCGGAAATGCGGCTTTCGATTCAGGAGACCGGGGACCGCCCGGCGGGGGGAAATGCAGGACGGGTTCTCCCGAAGGAGAACCCGTCCTGCGTGCCGAGCGCCCTGACTGGCTCTAGCCGAGCCGGCCGATATAGCACCCAGCCGCGAGGGCGATGGCCTCACCGAGCATGATGACGGCGAGCTTTGTCGTACTCGTCCGGCGCCGACGGACCGCCTGGGTAGCGAGGTAGCGCGCGAGTTGACGCTCGCTCATGGCCGCGCCCCCGTTCGGCATGCTGCCCCCCAACGCCGCCGCGGCGAGGTACGAGGCCGCCGTATTCACCTGGTCCTGCCAACCACTGTGGCCCGGCGTGGAGCGGTGCGAGCCCACCTCATTATCGTAGCGAACCAGACCGCGCGTTGCCGTCGTCATGACGCTCTCCATTTGCTTGTCGGTTGTCGCAGCCACCGTTTCCGCCGCGCAAACAAGATCGCGCACGCGCCATCGTCAAAACACCGGTCCCGGCCGTCTCCCCTCGTGCGCCTCGACCCCTGAGCGCTGAGGGGGAAGCCCTACACGACTACC
>JAYTEN010000260.1:0-15471 GCA_043735145.1 Gemmatimonadota bacterium
CAGGATCCCCGGTCGACGTACGGTTTCCACGAGGTGATCCGCACCGGCAAGCCGCAGCTGGTCGCGCGCATCACCGACGAGATGCTGGTGCAGTCCGCGCAGTCGGACGAGCACCTCGCCTTCGTGCGCTCGCTCCGGCTGCATTCCTTCATGGTGGTCCCGCTGATCGCGCGCGGCCGCACCCTAGGCGCCATGACGTTCATCACCATGACCGGGGGGCGCGTCTACGACGACGCCGACCTCGCCCTCGCGACCGAGCTGGCAAGCCGCGCCGCGACCGCCGTCGAGAACACCAGGCTCTTCGCCAAGGCGCAGGAGGCGGTGCGGGTGCGCGAGGATTTCCTCGCCATCGCGTCGCACGAGCTGCGCACGCCGGTGACGTCGCTGCACCTCCAGGTGCAGATCGTGGAGCGCGCGCTGGCCGACGTCCTCGCGCGCGTGCGCATCGCCACCGACCCCGTCCAGGCCGCCGCGGGGCTCAAGCAGGTGCTATCGTTCACCAGGGTGCTGGGTGAAGACAGCCGGCGGCTGGTCCGCCTGGTCAACGGGCTGCTCGATGTGACGCGCATCGCCACCGGCAAGCTCGACCTCCAGCCCGAAAACCTCGACTTCCGCGACGTCGTGAAGTCCGGCATCGACGCCATGCGACCCGAGTTGACGACGCGCAAGGCCAGTCTCACCTTCACGGCGCCGGAGCCGCTCCCCGGGCGATGGGACCGGCTGCGCATCGAGCAGGTGGTCGCCAACCTGCTGTCCAATGCGGTCGGGTACGGCGATGGGGCACCGATCGAGGTCCGCGCGGAAGCCGCCCCCGAGGGGGTGGTGCTGATAGTCCAGGACCAGGGCGCGGGCATCGCGCCCGAGTTCGCGGCCCGGATGTTCGACCGCTTCGAACAGGGGTCGTCGGGAACACAGGGGCTGGGTCTGGGGCTCTATATCACGCGGCAGATCGTCGCGAGCCACGGCGGGACGATCGAGGGGCTCAGCCCTCCCGGCGAGGGCGCGACCTTCGTCGTCCGCCTTCCCCGCGTCACCGACGCGGGACGTCCCTCAAAGTCGGGAGATACAGCATGAAAAAGCGGGTGCTCATCGTGGACGACGATCCCCGGATCGTGGACAAGCTCGCGATGCTGCTGTCGAGCAAGTACGAGGTGTTCGTGGCCAGCAATGGCTTTGACGCGCTCGAACGGATGAACGACGGCGGTGCTGACGTCGTGCTGCTCGATGTGCGGATGCCCGGCCTCGATGGCCCCGGTTTCGTCGAGGAGCTTCACAAACACCGCATCCAGGTTCCGATCGTCCTGATGTCCGCCAACCCGAACCTGCCGGAACAGGCCCGGGCACTGGGAGTCAGGCACTATCTCGGCAAACCGTTCGACATCGAGACGGTCGAAGCGCTCATCGAGCGCCTGTAGGGGCGGGCCTCGTGGCCCGCCCGGGCGATCGACGGGCGGCCACAAGGGCCGCCCCTACGGCATGCTGCCGCCGACATTAGATTTCGGGCCATGCCCGCGTCCCGCATCTACCTCGACCACGCCGCCACGACGCCCGTCAGGGCCGAAGTGCGCGAGGCCATGATGCCGTTTCTGGGCGACGAGGCCTTCGGCAATCCGTCGTCGGGCCACCACTTCGGCCGCCAGGCGCGCGCCGGGCTCGAGGCGGCCCGCAAGCGCGTGGCCGACGCGCTCGGCGCGCAGGTGCGCGAAATCCTCTTCACGTCGGGCGGGACCGAGGCCGACAACCAGGCCATCCTCGGTTGCGCCATCGCCTGCTGCAGCAGCACCAGCCTCGCCGGCGCCCATCTCGTTTCCACGCCCATCGAACACAAGGCCATTCTCGCGGCGCTGCACGAGGCCGAGCGTCTCGGTGCGCATACCACGATGCTGCCCGTTACCGACCAGGGCGTGGTCGAGCTGGACGCGCTCGACCGGCTGCTCGCCGGAAGGATGCCGGGGGGCAAGCCGAGCATCGTGTCGGTCATCTGGGTCAACAATGAGACCGGCGTGGTGCAGCCCATCGGCGACATCGCCGCGCGGTGCGCCGCCGCGGGCGTGCCTTTTCATACCGACGCGGTGCAGGCCTTCGGCAAGGTGCCGGTCCGACTGCGCGACCACCCGGGCATTTCGTTCTGCTCGATTTCGGCGCACAAGATCGGCGGACCCAAGGGCATCGGCGCCATCTTCGTGCGCGACCGGAAAACGATGCACCCGCTGCTCTACGGCGGCGGCCAGCAGGGGGGCCTGCGCCCCGGCACCGAGAATGTGCCCGGCGCCGTGGCCCTTGGCGTAGCGGCCGAGCTGGCGGCGCAGGAGCAGCCGGCCTCGGCAGAGCGCCTCCGCGCCATCCGCGACGCGGTGCAGACGGCGCTCTGCGCGCGGGTGCCCGACCTGGTCGTGCACGCGGCCCGCGCGCCGCGTGGCCCGAACATCATGAACGTCAGCGCACCGGGCACCGACTCCGAGGCGATGCTCATGCATCTCGATCTCGCCGGCCTCGCCTGCGCGTCCGGCTCGGCGTGCTCGACCGGCGCGGTGGAGCCATCGCATGTGCTCGCCGCCATGGGCGTGCCGCGGGACCTCGCCATCGGCGCGGTCCGGATGTCGTTCGGCGCCCTCTCGACGGCCGAGCAGGTGCCGGACATCGCGGCACGCTTCGGCACCGTGGTCGGGAAGGTGCGGGAGCTGCGCGCGGTGCTCTCCCGGTGATGCCAGTCGCGCGGTCGCCGAGTCGCCAAGTCGCCAAGGGGACCCGGGTACTGGTGGCGATGTCGGGGGGGGTGGATTCTTCCGTCGCGGCGGCACTGCTGGTCGAGGAGGGTTACGACGTCATCGGCGCCACGATGAAGCTCTTCTGTTACGGCGACGGTCCGGTGCCCGACAAGCCCTGCTGCTCGGTCGATTCGATCTTCGACGCGCGCGCGGTCGCCGACCGGCTCGGCGTGCCGCACTACACGCTGAATCTCGAGGACCGTTTCGGCCGCGACGTCATCGCCAATTTCGTGTCCGAGTACAGCCGCGGCCGCACGCCCATTCCCTGCGTGCGCTGCAACTCCTTCACCAAGTTCTCCGACTTGCTGGCGCACGCCGACGCGATGGACTGCGCGTTCATCGCCACGGGTCATTACGCGCGCGCCGCGTCGGGGCAGCTGCTGCGCGGCCTCGACCGCAACAAGGACCAGTCGTACTTCCTCTGGGGCATCCGCCGCGACGTCGTGGCGCGCATGCTCACGCCGGTCGGCCACCTGACGAAGGCCGAGACCCGAGCGGCCGCGCGCCGGCTGGGCCTGGGCACGGCCGAGAAGCCGGAGAGCCAGGAGATCTGCTTCGTACCGGACGGCGATTACGCCGCGGTGCTGGCGCGGCACCTGCCGGTGGACGCGCCCGCGCTGTCGCCCGGCAAGGTCGTGACCGTGGCCGGAGAGGTCCTCGGCGACCATGACGGCTTTGCGCGCTTCACGATCGGCCAGCGCAAGGGCCTTCCCGGCGGACGGTCGCGCCCGCTGCACGTGGTCGCGATCCGTCCCGGCACCCGCGAGGTGGTGGTGGGCGACGCAGCCGAGCTGTCGCGGTTCGACGTCGACATCGACGAGGTCAACTGGCTCGACACGCCGCTGCTCGTCGGGGACGCCTGCGAGGTACAGGTTCGCCACCGCGGCAGCGCCGTCCGCGCGGAAGTGAGCGCGGTCGACGCGGACCACCGGCTGTCGCTGCGGCTGCTGGAGCCGGCGCGCGCCGTGGCTCCGGGCCAGAGCGGAGTGCTGTATCGGGGCGAGCAGGTGCTCGGCGGCGGGGTGATCGCGTGAGCTCCTGGTTCCCGGCGCTGGACGCGCATCCGGTGCTCCGGGTGGCACTCGTGGTCACGGCGGTCATCTTCTTCATCGCCGAGCTGGGGATTCTGATCTTCCTGGTGCGCCGAAAGAATGGATCGCCATCCCGGGATCGCACCGAGATAGCCTGGACCCTCATTCCGGGTATCGTGCTTGTCGTGATCGTGCTGCTGGCGCGCTAAGGAGCTTGTTCTTCACGACGCGAAAAGGGCGGGCACCAGGCCCGCCCCTGCAGATCCTTCAGCCTTCAGCCTTCGCTGTCCAGCATCGCCCTTCGAATCCAGTACCACACGCCGCCGATCATGCCCAGCGGCATCAGGCTGAGGAAGATCGTGGTGGTGAAGAACGCCATGCGGTTCTTTTCCTTCTGGTCGAAGCACACCGGGCAGGCGTGCAGCACGTCGGGAAGAACCACGAGCAGCAGCAGGATGATCACGGGCAGCCAGCGTCGCATCTTCACAGATACACCCGGAAATAGATGAGGGGCCACACCAGCACCACGAAGTACCAGAACGTCTCGACCGTCCATAGCTCGGTCGGGGCGAGGCGGCCGGCGCGCAACCGCAGCCAGGCCCACGTCAGTCCGCCCAGCGCGCATACCGCGTGCAGGGCGTGCACCCCGACGATGACATAGAAGAAGCCGCCGTACGGGCTCGACGTCAGCGTGAGTCCCTGCCCGAGCAACGCCACCCACTCGCGTCCCTGGAACGTCACAAAGAACGCGCCCAGGAGCAACGCGAGCAGCAGCGGCACGCGCGCCTGCTCGGCCCGCCGCCGGTAGGTCACGTGGGCCATCACGAGCAGGATGCCGCTGGCGAAGAGCGCGGCGGTGTTCAGCATCGTGGCGGCGAAGGGCAGCACCGGCTGGTTTGCCGGGGGCCACTCGCTCGCCGCGGCCTTCACGATGGCGTGCGCCGAAATGAATCCGGCGAAGAGCATCGACTCGGTGAAGACGAACAGCAGCATCGCCAGCACGCCGCTGGGAATCAGCGGCCTGCTGCGCGTGGGTTCGGCTGCTGGGGTACCGAGCGCGGCGCCCATCGCCTAGTGCCTCAGCGTCTTGAGGTAGGCAAGCATCGAGCGCGCCTGTGACTCGTTGAGCATCGCGCCCCACGCCGGCATCATGGCCGAGCGGCCGACCGCCGCGCCGCCCATGCGGATCGCCTTGACCAGCTCGTCGTCGTGCTTGCTGGCCCAGAAGGCGGCGCTGGCGAAATTCGCGGGCTTGGGATTCAGGGCAGCGGCCATGGGGCCATTCCCCGCCCCGGCCGCACCATGGCAGCTGACGCACAGTTGCGCGAACCTGGCGCGGGCGTCGAAGGCCGGGTCGGCGCCCGCGACCACGGGAGCGCCGGGCGTGGCCGCCGGCGCGGCGGCGGCCGGAGCCGGGGTGGCTGGGGGCTGCTCGGCGGGCGTGGTGGGCGTGGCATGCTCGCCGGCGGGCTCGGCTTCCCCGCCCTCGCGCGGCGCCGGGATCCCGCGGGCAACGGCCGCCACGGCCGCGTCATTGGTCCAGTTCTGGCCGGAGTGCGCGCTGACATCGGATCGCACCGCGGCCCAGAAGAGCCCGACGATGACGACCGACGCCAGCAGCACCCACTTCACGATCTTCTGCTCCCACCGCAGGTGCATGAAGTTCTGCACCACCATGTTGGCTTTCACGATCGCGATCCCGAAGGCCGTGATCAGCGTGAGCCACTTGATGCCGAAGTGGGGGCCCGCGATGCTGATCGCGAGGAGGACCAGCAGCGTGATGTAGATCCGCTTGTAGTTGACGTGCGGCGCGTGGGCGACCTGGTCGGTGTGGCCCACGGCACCTTCGTGCGTCGAGTGCTGCTGTGACATGGTGGCGTCCCTACTTCGCGATGTACAGCAGGGGAAACAGGAAAATCCAGACCACGTCGACGAAGTGCCAGTAGATGCCGATCAGCTCGACCCGCTGGAGCTCGCGGCCGCGCCAGGCGTCGAAGGCGACGACGCCCATCACGATGGCGCCCGCGATCACGTGCAGCGCGTGCAGGCCGGCGGCGGTGTAGTAGAAGGCCCAGAAGCCATTCGACTGGATGGTGTAGCCTTCGCTGATCTCGTGGTACCACTCGTAGCTCTTGATGCCGACGAACATCATCGCTCCGATGATGGTCATCATCAGGAACTTTGCGGCCTTCTTCCCGTCGCCCTTTTCGGCGGCCTCGTGACCCAGCACCGCGGTAAAGCTCGAGGTGAGGAGCACGAAGGTGTTGGTCGCGCCGATGGTGGTGTTGGTGACCGCCGCGGCGTTGGCCCACTCGGGATGGCCGAGCCGGTGCATCAGGTAGGACATGAGCAGGCCGCCGAAGATGACGACTTCGGAGGCGAGGACCCACCAGACGGCGAGCCGTCCCGTGGGGATGCCCGTGGCACTGCGCGTGGTCGCGATCGGCTTCTGCACCAGCGGCGTCCTCAGGGCTTAAGGTTCTGGGGCCAGTAGTCTTCGGCGCGGTCCGGGTGCCCGTACTCGTACGGTCCGCGATACACCTTGGGAAGCTCAGCGACCGGCCAGTTGCCGTGCGGCGGCGGCGAGTCGGTGGTCCACTCGAGGGTGTTGCTCTTCCACGGGTTCCTCCCCGCCTTCGGGCCGCTGCGCAGGCTCTTCCACACATTGTAGAAGAAGAAGAGCTGGAAGATCAGCATCACGATCAGCGCGACGGTCGCCAGGATGCGCAGCGGCTGCAGGTGCAGCGAGTCGGGGAAGTTCTCGTAGTTGTAGATGCGGCGGTGGTCCCCGCCCATCCCGGTGAAGAAGAGCGGGATGAAGATGAAGTTGAAGGGGATGATGGTCCCCCAGAAATGGATCTTCCCGACGGTCTCGTTCATCATCTTCCCGAACATCTTCGGGAACCAGTAGGTGAACGCCGCGAACCCGCCGATGATGGCGATGGGGAAGAAGGTGTAGTGGAAATGCGCCAGCACGAAGTAGGTGTCGTGAAAATAGACGTCGGCGCCGCTCGAGCCCAGGTAGATGCCGGTCACGCCGCCGATGAGGAACTCGGCGATGAACGACAGGGCCCACAGCATCGGCGTGGTCAGCGTGATCGAGCCGCCGTACAGCGTGGCGATGGACACGAAGATCAGCTCGCCCACCGGGATCGAGATGATGAGCGTGGTGATGGTGAAGATGTTCGCCATGCGGGGATCGATGCCCGCGATGAACTGGTGGTGGGCCCAGACGAAGAAGCTCAGCACACTGGTGGCGATGACCGTGTAGAGCATCACCCGGTAGCCGAAGAGCTTCTTGCGGGCGAAGGTCGCGATGATCTCGAGCGTGATCCCGATGGCCGGGAACAGCACCACGTAGACCTCGGGGTGCCCGAAGAACCAGAACAGGTGCTGCCAGAGAATCGGGTCGCCGCCCCTGGTGGGATCGTAGAAGCCGGTCCCGATGGCCTGATCCATGAACAGCATCGCCGCGCCCGCGATCAGCGGCCCCACCGACAGCATGAACAGCACGCTCGCGATCACGATCATCCAGCACACGATCGGGATGTCGTAGGCGCGCATGCCCGGGGCGCGCGCGTTCATGAGCGTGGTGATGAAGTTGATGCCGCCCAGCAGGAAGGCCACGAACTCCAGCGCCACGGCCAGCACCCAGAGGCTGGAGCCCAGCGGCGTGAGGTTGTACTCGGCCTTGCTCGACAGCGGCGGGTAGGCCGTCCAGGCGCCGCCGAAGCCGCCGTTGTGCACGAAGAGCGAGGCCAGGATCACCAGGGCGCTGAGCAGGAAGATCTGGTAGGAGAGCCGGTTGATGCGCGGGAAGACCATGTCGTCCGCGCCGATCATCAGCGGGATGAGGAAGTTCCCGAAGGCCGCGATGAGGATCGGCATCGCCACCCAGAACACCATGATGGTGCCGTGGTTGGTGATGAGGGCGTTGTACCGGTCGGGGCCGATGACGCCCAGGCCGGGGATGCTGGTGCCGGGAAACGCCTGCTGCATCCGGAATCCGTACGCCATCAGGCCCGCCACCACCGCCATGAACATGCCGGTGAAGAGGTACTGCATGGCGATGACCTTGTGGTCCGTGGACCAGATGTACTTCATGATGCCCGTCGGCCCCTGATGCGGGTGGGCGTGGGCGTCGTGGGGCGCGTCGGCTACGGCGTGGGCCATCGTGGTCGTCTTTCTCTACTGTGAGCTGGCGACGGCGGCGTGTCCGGCGAGCCACGCAGCATGCGAAGCGGCATCCTGCACATGGATCCGTCCGGCCATGACCCCGTGGCCCAGGCCGCAGATCTCGGCGCACTGGATGTCCCAGGTGCCGACCTTCGTGGCATTGAACCAGCCGGTGATGGTACGCCCGGGCACCGCGTCCTGCTTCAGGCGGAACACCGGGACCGAGAAGTCGTGGATCACGTCGCGCGAGCGCAGCTGGAAGTGGTAGGTCTTGTGGACCTCCACGAACAGGCTGTCGCTGGTATAGAAGTCGTCGGGCGTGTCGAGCTTGCCGTCGGTGCCGGGATACTGGAACACCCAGGCCCACTGCTGGCCGATCACGCGGACGACGTCATCGGCGACGGGCAGGCGCTGCTTCACGGTGTACCAGACGCGCATCGCGGCGACGATGATGAAGACGTCGCAGATGAGGATGAGCACGTGCGGGACGTTGATGAACCGCTTGACGTGCGCCTCGTCGCCCTGGACGTACTGGCACTTCACGCCCGGCTTGGCGCGGAAGCGCCAGATCAGCCAGAAGAAGAAGCCCTCGGCCATGAGCAGCCAGAAGGTCGTCATGATGCCGACCAGGATGATGACGCCGTCGATGGAGGCGGCGTAGGTCGAGGCTTCGATGATCAGTCGTTGCATGGGTGCGCGCGCCCGGTCAGTTGCGGGTGATGATGAACGCCGCGCCGATGAACACGGCGGCGAGAATCAGCGAGAGCACCAGGACGCGCTTGAAGTCGTCGGCCGCGGCGGCCTTGTCGCGCGGCGAGTCGAGCACCGGATCCCGGCCCGGCGGATACACGACGGCCTCGGTGTGGAGCAGCGGGTTCATGTCCGCGCGGTTTTTGACTTTCGCGGGGTGGAGCAGCGGGTCCATGTCCACGCGGTTCTGTTTGCTCATGGGGCGGTACCATTCCCGCGCAGCGTCTGGATATAGGCGACGACATTGTTCATCGTCGAATCGTCGAGCATCATGGCCTGGGCCCGCATGGTGGCGCCCCACATGTCGGTCGCGTTGGCGCCGCGGGCGCCGGCCCTGAACTTCCGTAGCTGGGCGGCGAGGTACCAGTCGCTGCGGCCCGCGAGGGGCGGCGCGTGCACTGCGGGGTTGCCCGCCGCGGCAGGGCCGTGACACATGGTGCAGACGGCGGTGAAGGTCGCGGCGCCCGCGGCGGCGTTGCCGTGCAGCACCGGCGTGGCCGGTCCGGGGTTGAGCGTGGCGATATGCAGGGCGACCGACGAGTCGTCGCCGATGCGGTCGAGGACCCAGGACACCGACTTCATCCGGATCCCGGTGGTATCGAAAGGATCGTAGCCGCGGTGGCCCGCCTGGAAGCCTTCCAGCTGCGCCTGGACGTACCAGGCCGGCAGGCCGCCGATGGCCGGCGCGCCGAGCGCCTGGTTGCCGGCGCCCGTGTCACCGTGGCACTTGGCGCAGGTGCCGAAGAGCGCTTCGCCGCGCGCGAGGCCCGGCACCGGCGTCCGGTTGCACGCCGCCAGCAGCGCCAGCAGGCTCAGCGCGACATGCTTGCTCAACCGTCGTGACATGTTCCTCACCTGGATGCTGCATCGAACCCCAAGCCGCGGCTGCGGATGAACGCGCAGGAATCTAATGTGGGACGCATCAAGCCGCGAAAGGGGAAGTCGCGAGGAGTTTCGCCGCCCCTCCGGGCAGCGACCCGGCGCTCCGGCCCTCCCCCGAGCGCCCCGGCTAGGCTTTTCCGGCTCTTTGGGTATATTCGCGCAGGGACGAACCCTGTTACCGACCAACCAGAAACAGGAGATCACGTGGCCGCAGCGAAGAAGACTCCGTCGGCCCCCGACGAGGGGTACTGCGTCAAGTGCAAGGCCAAGCGCAAGATTTCGGACGCCAAGGAAATCAAGATGGCCAATGGCCGTCCCGCGATGAAGGGCAAATGCCCGGTCTGCGGTACGGGCATGTTCAAGATCCTCGCGCCCAAGAAGTAACGCCTCCGCCGCTTCCGCCGCCCGCCGCTTGTGCTACGCGGCGGGCGGTGTATTTTTATGCATCCGAATGCATGAGTATTCACATTCAGAGGGACGGACAGCGCCGATGACGACCACCCAGCAGTACCTCGACGAGGTCACGCGCTCCAGCGCCCGGAACTACAAGCCCCTCCCCGTGGTCCTCGAAAAGGGGGAGGGCGCGTGGGTCTGGGACGTGGACGGCAAGAAGTACCTCGACTGCCTGAGCGCCTATTCGGCCCTCAACCAGGGCCATCGCCATCCGGCGATCGTGAAGGCCGCCCACGCGCAGATCGACCGGATCACGCTGACCTCGCGCGCCTTCCACAATGACCAGATGGGGCCCTTCCTCAGCCAGCTCTGCCAGCTCGCCGGCTTCTCCAAGGCGCTCCCCATGAACTCGGGCGCCGAGGCGGTCGAGACCGCGCTCAAGGCGGTCCGGAAGTGGGCGTACTCGATCAAGGGCGTCGCCGCCGACAAGGCCGAGATCATCGTCTGCGAGAACAATTTCCACGGCCGCACCATCGCCATCATCTCGATGAGCACCGAGGCCCAGTACAAGGACGGCTTCGGCCCGCTGACGCCGGGGTTCAGGATCATCCCCTACGGCGACGCCGCGGCGCTCGAAGCGGCCATCACGCCCAAC
Organism: Gemmatimonadota bacterium; assembly: GCA_043735145.1. Lineage (GTDB taxonomy): Bacteria > Gemmatimonadota > Gemmatimonadetes > Gemmatimonadales > JACORV01 > DASXPG01. The sequence goes on from JAYTEN010000260.1 coordinate 10,656, forward strand.
ACGGCGGCGTTCATCGTCGAGCCGATCCAGGGCGAGGCGGGCGTCATTGTCCCGCCGGCGGGCTACCTCACGAAGGTGCGCCAGATCTGCACGAAGCACCACGTGCTCTTCGTCTGCGACGAAATCCAGACCGGCCTGGGCCGCACCGGCAAGAATTTCTGCTGGGAGTGGGACGGCGCAAAGCCGGACGCCGTCATCGTCGGCAAGGCGCTGTCGGGCGGGTTCTACCCCGTCTCGGCCTTCATCGCCGACGACGAGGTGATGGGCGTCTTCAACCCGGGCGACCACGGCTCGACTTTCGGCGGCAACCCGCTGGGCGCCGCCGTCGGCCGCGCGTCGCTCTCGGTCATCGTGGACGAGAAGCTCGCCGACCGCGCCCGCGAGCTGGGTGACTGGTTCATGGGCGAGCTGAGGAAGATCGATTCACCCAACATCAAGGATGTGCGCGGCAAGGGCCTGCTGATCGGCGTGGAAATGAGCGGCGCGGCGCGGCCCTACTGCGAGGCGCTGATGGAACGCGGCATCCTGGCCAAGGAAACCCACGACCACGTGGTCCGCTTCGCGCCGCCGCTGGTGGTGTCGAAGCAGGATCTCGAGTGGGCGCTCACCCAGATTGCCGAGGTCCTGTCGATGAGCTTCGAGCCTGTTGGGGCTCACTAGATACTGAAGCCTCGAGGGAGGCCGAAGCTGGAAGGCTGAAGCGGGTTCGAGTCCTCAAGGCTCGAGCCCGCTTTTTCTTGAACCCGACCTTCATCTTCGAGCTTCGGCCTCCCTTTCAGCTTCTTTGTGCCTTTTGCCGGTGCTAGGTTCAGTCATGTCCCGCCAGACCGTCCAGGCCCGCCAGCGACTGCTCGAAGCCCGCGAGGCGTTCAAGGCTCGTCAGGCGGAGCTGGGCATTCCGGATGTCTGGGCGGGCTTCCATGGGCGCGTCGCCGCGGTCCTCGCCGGCGGGGGCGCCCGGGGCGGCTACGAAGCGGGCGCGCTGCTGGCGATCCAGGATGCGCAGCTGCCGACGCCCCTCATCACCGCGACATCGATCGGCGGCATCAACGGCGCCAGCTACGCGGCGCATGCCAAGGGCAGCTGCATTGGCAACGCCGAGCCGCTGGTGGACGCGTGGTTCGACCTGACGCCGCCGACGGTGGGCGTCGAGTGGACGCGCTATGCCTGGATGATCGCGGGCCTCGTCGCGACCTTCAGCGGCTTCACCAACCTGACGTACTACCTGATGCAGGTGGGCGGCTACGAGATCCACTTGCGCCACCCGGCGCTGGCGTGGGCGTCGCTCTGCCTGGCCGGCATCACGGTGCTGCTGCTCCACGACCACATTCCCTACGTCTGGCACCTCATCCAGCGGGTGCTGAGCGGGTCGCGCTGGCGGCCGGCGCGGCGGATGCTGGCCAAGTCGATGCTCGCCAATCTCATCGTCTTTGCGTTCGTGGTGACCGTGTTCTGGTCGCTCGACGTGCCGGGAGAATTCCGGGACATGCTGTCGAATCACCCGGTTACCGTCGTGCTCATCCTGGGCGGACTGATCGTCATCCAGCAGGTGCGGCGTTACCTGCACCCCAACTTCGGGCGCCTGTGGGGCCTGCTGCTGCGGCTGCCCTTCCGCACCGGCATCTTCTCGAACTTCGAGCGCACGCGCTACCTCAAGAAGTACATCCCGTCGGAGGGGCTGCGAAACACGCCGATCCGGGTGGTGTTGACCTCGACCGACCTGCAGACCGGCAGCCTGCGCTACTTCACCAATGCGGACCCGGCCTCCTTCCTCACCGAGCCCGGAGTGGACCGGGCCTTCGCGCGCCGCGAACTGGTGCAGCTGCCGAACCTCATGCCCGCGGTCATCGCCTCATCGGCGCTGCCCATCGCGTACGAGCCGTACGAGCTGGACGGAAAGTTTCTCGCCGACGGCGCGATCGTGGGGAGCCAGCCGATCCGCCCCGCGATCCGACTGGGCGCCGACGTGCTGCTGCTCATCTCCATGGAGAACCCCGGCGGGACGCGCGGACCGTTGCACACCTTCGTGGACGTCGGCATTCGCGCGCTCGATATCCTGATGCAGCGCAACCTGCACGCGGATTTCGCCCTCCTGGCCCAGGCCAACGGGCAGATCGAGGCCGCCGCCGCCGCGCTGGGCATGCGGCCCGAAGACCTGGTGATCGAATTCGAGGGACGGATGTTCCGCTACGTGAAGGCGTTCGCCATCAAGCCCGACCGGCCGATCGAAAACTCCATCCTCGACTTCGGCGGGCGCGCGACGGGCGACACCATTCTGCGCGGCTACATCGACGCGTGCAACAAGATCGAAGAGTTCGCGAAGTACGCCGCCGGCGGCGGATTCAAGAAGAGCCGGCATACGCTGCCGCTGGAGCTGGTCAAGCCCCGGCGCGCGCGGGCCGTCAAAGAAGAGCCTAGAATCTAGAATCTAGAATCTAGATTCCAGGTTCCAGGTTCTTCACTGCGTCCATCCCACCCACCCCGGTCCCCGCACCACCCGGCCCGGCTTCGCGCCGGTGTGCTCCCCCGACCGCAGCACCGGCACCCCGTTCACGAACACGTCGCGCATCCCGGTGCTGTACTGGTGTGGCCGCTCGAAGGTCGCGTTGTCGCGCACGCTGTCGGGATGGAAGACGACGACATCGGCATGGAAGCCGGGACGCAACGCGCCGCGGCGGCGCAGGTGGAGGTTTTCCGCGGGCAGCGTGGTCAGGCGGTGCACCGCCTCCTGGAGCGTGATCACGTGCTGCTCGCGCACGTAACGGTTCAGCAGGCGCGCGAAGTTGCCGTAGGCGCGCGGGTGCGGATTCGACCTGAGCCACGCCCCCTCGGGCGCCATCGAGCCCGCGTCCGATGCGAAGCTCACCCAGGGCAGGCCGATCTGCCGCTTCACGTTGTCTTCCGACATCAGGAAGTAGATGGTGCCGATGCGACTGTCGTCCTGCACCACGAGGTCCATCGCCGTCTCCTCGGGTGACGTGCCGCGGATCCGCGCGACCTCGGCGAGCGTCTTGCCGGTGAACTTCTTGAGCGAGTCCTGCTTGAACCCCACCAGGATCACGTTGTCGGCCGAGCCCGCGGCGAGGTAAAGGCTCTCCCAGGCGTTGGTCGGCGTGCGCATCTCGCGCGCGACGCGGGCGCGGATAGCGGGGTCCTGGAGCCGGCGGCGCCACGCCTGGAGCCCCCCTTCCTGCACCCAGGGCGGCATGGCGGCATCGAGGCCCGTGGCGCCCGCCGTGTAGTTGTACATGTCGGCGGTGATGTGCAGCCCCTCGGTGCGGGCGCGCTCCACCCGCGCGATCACCGAGTCGAGCTTGCCCCAGTTGGACCGGCCGGCGGCCTTGAGATGATAGATCTCGGCCGGCACGCGCGCGGCGCGGGCGATGCCGATGAGCTCGTCCACCGCCTCGAGCAGGCGGTTCCCCTCACTGCGCATGTGGGAGATGTACATGCCGCCCGACCGGCCCGCTTCCTCGGACAGCGCGACCAGCTCGTCGGTCTTCGCGTAGAAGGCGGGCGCGTAGATCAGCGAGCTGCCCACGCCCATGGCGCCTTCTTCCATCGCCTGGTGCACGAGCGCGCGCATGCGGGCCAGCTCGCCCGGCGTCGGTGGCCGGTCCTGATAGCCGATCTCGTGCACCCGCACCGTCGTCGCGCCGACGAACGACGCCACGTTGGTTGAGATGCCCTGGCGCTGGAGCAGGTCGAGATACTCGCCCAGCGTCGTCCAGCTCACCGGATACTTCAGGTCTCCCTCGTTATGCAGCATCTCGGCCTTCATGGAGTCGTTGAGCGGCCCCATCGACTCGCCCTCGCCCATGACCTCCAGGGTGACACCCTGCCGGATGTCGCCCTGGGAACGGCCGTCGACGAGGAGGTCCTCGTTGGCCCAGCTGAGCATGTTGATGAAGCCCGGCGCGACGGCCAGGCCCGTGGCATCGACCACCAGTTTCGCGCGGTCGGTGGAGGCGGGCACGATGGCGACGATGCTGTCGCCCTCGATCAGGATGTCGGCGACCCGCGGAGCGGCGCCCGAGCCGTCGTAGACGGTGCCGCCCCTGATGATGACGTCGTAGGTGGGACGGCAGCCTGTGAGGAAGGTCAAGAAGGTGAAGAAGGTGAAGAAGGTGAAGAAGGTGAAGAAGGTGAATGGGCGGCGCAATTGAGTCTCCGGGATTCGAGGGCCGCCTGAACATATCGCTGGTCAGGTGCGGTAGCGAGAAAGAAGGAGGCAGACTAGACTGGCAGAATGAGTGAGATTGCGACCTTGGCCGGTGGCTGCTTCTGGTGCCTTGAAGCGGTCTACGAAGACCTGAAGGGTGTGGAGAAGGTCGTGTCCGGCTATGCCGGCGGACGCGGCGCGAATCCATCCTACGAAGCCGTCTGCACCGGGACGACCGGCCATGCCGAGGTCGTGCAGATCACGTACGATCCGGCCGTCATCCCCTTCACGGATCTGCTCGAAATCTTCTTCACCATCCACGATCCGACGACCCTCAATCGCCAGGGCGCCGACGCCGGCACCCAGTACCGTTCCGCCATCTACTATCACACGCCGGCCCAGAAGGCCGAGGCGGAAGCGGCGATCAGGGATCTGAGCGCGCGGAACCTCTGGGACGCGCCCATCGTTACCGAGATCATTCCCCTCGACGTCTTCTATCCCGCCGAGGAGTATCATCAGCACTATTTCGCGCGGAATCCCGGGCAGGGGTATTGTCGAGCCGTGGTGGCGCCGAAGGTCGCAAAGGCGCGCAAGGAGTTCTACGCGAAGATGAAGATCTGACAGTCGCCAAGTCGCCAAGTCGCCAAGTCGCCA
>JAYTEN010000261.1:0-12722 GCA_043735145.1 Gemmatimonadota bacterium
GACCGCCAGCCGATGGGCCGGGGCCATGCTGCTGCTTTTCCTGACGGCCGCCGCCATGCACCTGGGCACGTCGGTGAGCATCGCGGCCCAGCTCCAGGAGTCGGGGCTGCCGGATCTCCCGACGCTCACGCAGGACGCGCTCTGGCGTGAGCTGCAGCGGGGCCAGGGAACGGTGTCGGCGGCGCTCGCGCTCTTCGACGCGCGGCTGCAGGCGCACCTGTTTCCGGTCATCCTGCCGCCCATCATCCTCGTCGCGCTGCTCGCGCGCTGGAAGCAGTGGCATGATCCGGTGCTGCGCGGCCGCGTGGCACTCCTCCTCGGCCTGTGCATCACCGCGCGACTGCGGCGCGGATTCGCGGGCGCCGACTGGTACAATGTCCTGCTGGAACTCCCGGCGTACGCCGTCTTTCTCCAGCTCGCCTGCGGCCCGGCCAGGCAGAAGGCCGCCCGCGCGGTGCGCGCGGGACTCGCGGTCCTGATCGTGATCGGCATCTATACCTACGTGAGCCTCGCCGTCGGACCGTTCACCCTCCAGGGCGTGTACCCGCAGATGCTCACGCGCAACGGCATGGTGCGCTGGCCGTCCGGCGCCGCCCTGGCCTACCAGACGGCTGACCGGCTCGTCCAGCGCGCCGATCCGGCGGCGCGCCGGCCGGTCTTCGCCTTCGGGGCCAGTGGCGGGTGGAACTTCTTTCTCCTTCGGCGCAGCCCGCTGCCGTACCTCGACGGTCTGCCGTCGCCGGACCGGGCGACGAGGGAGACCGCCACGGCATTGATTCACGCCGCGCGCGCCTTTCTCATCGACAATGCCTACGCCCGGCGGCAGGTGCTGGCGGTCCCGAGCCTGTTCGATTGGGAACCGCCCGCCGAGCCTAACCGTTTCGTCCGCTGGGACCGGGTGTGGTTTGACGGGCTGATCGGGGATTGCGCGCCGGTGGGAGACGCGGATTCCACGGCGGCGATCCACGTGTACGACTGCGATCGGCCGGCGCCCGCGGCCGTGCCCCTCCCTCGATAACGGTGGCCGACCCGCTCCCCGCGCCGGCGTCGGCGCCGCGCGCTGCCGGCGCGTATGCGCTTGCCGGCCTGGTTCCCGGGCTCATCGCGCTCTGGGCCAAGACGCGCTGGATGGAATTGCGGGGCTGGCGGGTCATCGCGCGCGCGCTGGGCGTCGGCACGCCGGATCACCTGACGCTGCTGGAGCGCGCCGGATTCTTCCGGCAGGACGTGCTCTTCGGCCTGGTCGTGCTGCCGGCCCTCATCCTGTTGATGGCGCGCGTCGTCCGGCCGCGCTGGCGCGCTGTCACGGTGTCCGCCGTGGCCAGCTTCGTGCTCATCGCGTTCTATGTGCAGGTACGGGCCCAGGATTCGGTGGGAGGATTCCTGCGCCTGGGCATGCTGGTCTCGGCCGTGAAGTTCGGGCTCCAGCGCCCCGACTACATCATCACCTACGCGCGACCCGGCGGCATGCTGAAGCTGCTGGTCGCGATCGCGGGCATCGTCATGGGCGCGGTGTGGGCCAGGCGCCGCGATCCGGCGCAGCCGCCGCGCCGCGGCCGCGACCTGCTGGCGCCCCTGGCGGCCGCCGTCGTCGGCACCGCGGTGGCCCTCGTCCCGGGCGGCATCCGGACGCACTTTCACACGGCGATGCTGGTGGACGCGCTGGGCAGCTTCGCGGGGCCCGCGCGGGTCAGCGCATCGTCGACGGCGGACCCCGCGCAGTTGCGGGCGCGATACCGTTCGCTTGCGGGCGCTGCGCCGGCGACGCGCGATCCGCGCTGGTTCGGGAAGGCCCGGGACTTCGATCTCGTGATCTACGTGCTCGAGACGGCACCGCTGCGCTGCCTCGACTCGGCGCGCGCCTTCGACCCGATGCCGAACGTCGAGCAGCTGCGCGGACACGCGATCGCGGCGCGCAATCACTACACGACCTATCCGTACACCAGCCTCGCGCTCTTCTCGTTGTTCAGCGGATGGTATCCGCCCCAGCCGAGCCAGCACTTCATGGAGAACCATGCCGGGGGCCACCTCCCGGGCCTGATCGCCGGCCTGCGCGCGCACGGATACGCGAGCACCATCTACGCCGCCGTCGAGTCGCGCTTCGAGGACGACGCCGGCCTCTACGAGATCCTCGGATTCGAGCACCAGTTCTATGTCGATCCCACGCCCACGGCGTCCGCCGGGCTCGCTTCCACCGCCACCGGCGACAGCACCGCGCTGCAGCAGATGAAGCGCGACATGGCGCAGTGGATCGCCGCCGGCCGCCGCTACGTCGCCGTCTTCCACCCCGAGATCGGGCACGCGCCGTGGCCGGCGCCGGACCCCGTCCACAACCCCGAGGCGCGACAGATCGACCGCTGCCGCGCGCTGCTCGTGAAGCAGGATCTGTGGCTGGGCGAGCTGCTCGGCGTGCTGGACCGCGGCGGCACGCGGAACCGCACCCTGGTCGTCATGACCGGCGACCACGGGATTCGCACCCGCCAGGAGGATCCGAGCTTCACGGGCGGGAATCTCGACCGCTACAGCTTCCGCGTGCCGCTCATCGTGGGCGCGCCGGGGCTGGTGGACACGACGCTGCTGATTACGCGAGTGACGTCGCACATCGACGTGACGCCGACGCTGCTGGACCTGCTGGGGATCGCGGACGGACGGGAGTACGAGCAGGGGGTGCCGCTGTGGGACCCGGCGCTGGAGCGGCGGACAACTTTCTTCTTCGCGGGCGACTACCTTGGCGCCGACGGCTATCACCGGGAGGGCCGGTTCTTCAGCTACCAGAAGGCGCTCGACCTGGCGTGGTCGGCACCGCTGCTGCGCTTCGGGAACGGCGACGTGGTGCTGTCCCGCTCGGCGCTGCGCGACACGGTGGTCGGCACGCTCCAGGCGATGGGCGACCTCCAGGCGTCGTGGATCGCGACCCTGACCGGCAGGCGTTAGGCAGCTACGCGACCAGGTAGCTCTCCGTCACGTCCCGGCCCGCGGGCTGGCTCATCAGCTTCAGCTCGTCGAGCTTCATCATCGGGTCGTCGCGAATCTCCAGGTCGATGCCCGTCTGCTTCGCCAGCGTCTTCAGGAAGTGGGGCTCTTCCTCCAGCAGGTAGAGCGCGACCTCGGGATGCAGCCGCACCGTCATGCGGCGGCCCTCGTTGTCGGCGGCGGCGCGCTTGAGCGACCGCTCGAGGCGCCGGACGACGGTCTCGGGCTGGAAGACGCGGCCGGTGCCGGTGCAGGTCGGGCACGCCATCGTCTGGCTCTGGAGCAGCGAGGGCCGCACCCGCTGGCGCGTCATCTCCACCAGGCCGAGCTCGGAGACGGCGAAGGCGCGGGTCCGCGCGCGGTCGCGCGCGAGGTAGGTGCGCAGCTCCTGGATCACCTTGTCGCGATTGCTCTTCGTTTCCATGTCGATGAAGTCCACTACGATGATGCCACCGATGTCGCGCAGGCGCAGTTGGCGCGCGACTTCGCGCGCGGCCTCGGTGTTGGTCTTGAAGATGGTCTTCTCGGGGTCCTTCTTGCCGGTGTACCGGCCGGTGTTCACGTCGACCGAGACCAGCGCCTCGGTGTGCTCGATGATGAGGTAGCCGCCGGTGGGCAGGTCCACGCGACGCTTGAAGAGGTCGCGGATCTCGCTCTCGATCTCGTACTTGTCGAACAGCGCCTGCGGCTGCCCCTCGTACAGCTCGACGCGCTCCTTCAGCTCGGGGCCCACCTGGTCGAGGTAGCCGACGATCTCGTGGTGGAGCTCCTTCGAGTCCACGGCGAGGTGGTCCACCTTGGCCGAGAAGAGGTCGCGCACGATGCCGCGCGTGAGGCTGGTCTCGCGCTGCACCAGCGCGGGCGCCCGGACGAAGACCTGCTTCTTGACGATCTTCTTCCAGAGCTTGAGGAGCGACTCGATCTCGCGGCGGAACGTCTCCTCGGTGACTTCCTCGCCCACGGTGCGGACGATCACGCCGCCTTCGCCCTTGGGCAGGATGTTGGTCACCATCTGGCGCAGGCGCACCCGCTCTTCGCGGCTCTCGATCTTGCGGCTGACACCGACCTTCGAGGCGTACGGCATGAAGACGAGGAAGCGGCCGGCGAGGGAAATCTGACGGGTGACGCGCGGGCCCTTGGTGCCGATCGGCTCCTTGGACACCTGGACCAGCATTGTCTCGCCGCGCTTGACGAGATCCTGGATGGGGGGAAGCTTGGCGCCGCGGCGGAACTCCCGCGGGCCATTGCCCTTGGGACGTGAATCGGGAGCCCCGTCTAACGCGGCTCCTTCTTCACCTTCCTGACCTTCCTGACCTTCCTGACCTTCTTCACCTTCTTCACCTTCTTCATCCATTTCGTCTTCGTCTTCCGGCTCGACGAGGTCCGACGCATGGAGGAAGGCGCTTTTTTCGGTCCCTATGTCGACGAAGGCGGCCTGGATTCCCGGCAGGACCGCTTCGACCTTGCCGAGATAGATGTCGCCCACCATGCGGCGGGAGTCCGGACGATCCACCAGCAGCTCAACAAGGGTGTCGTCCTCGAGAATGGCCACGCGGGTTTCCCGCGGCGTGCCATTGATCAGAATTTCGCGCTTCAACTGTCACATCTCCAGCCCGTCCACCGATCGCGCTGACCGGGAGGGCCACTTTAAGGGGCGCGCCACGCGCAGCCGGACCTTCGCCCGACTCCGACTGCCGAGATGACGCATGAAGTCTCATGATAAGGCTAACCTACTGCGATTCTTGAGGTTAGTCAACAACAGGAATCTGGAATCTGGAATCTGGACGACTTCGCAGCGCGAGCCATCGTCCAGACTCCAGACTCCAGATTCCTAGTCGGCCAGCAGATCTCCGAGGATTTGCCGGGCAATAACCAACCTCTGGATCTCCGACGTTCCTTCCCCGATCTCGCACACCTTGGCGTCCCGCATCATCCGCTCGACCGGGTACTCCGTCGTGTAGCCGTAGCCGCCATGCAGCTGGACGGCCTTGATCGTGGTCCGCATGGCCAGCTCCGAGCAGAAGAGCTTGGCCATCGCCGCCTCCTTCTTGTGGGGCCGGCCATGCATCTTGAGCCACGCCGCCTGGTAGAGGAGCAGCTCCCCCGCCTCGATCTCCATGGCCATGTCGGCCAGGGCGAAGTGGACGCCCTGGAAGGTGGCCACCGCCTTGCCGAATTGCTTGCGCGCGCTGGTGTACGTCAGCGCCTCCTCGTACGCCCCGGCGGCGATCCCGAGCGACACGGCGGCGATGCCGATCCGGCCGGCGTCGAGCGTCTTGAGAAACTGCACGAAGCCTTCGCCGGTGGGGCCAAGCTGGTTTTCCTTCGGGACCACGCAGTCCTCGAAATACAGCTCGCGCGTGTCGCTGGCCCGCCAGCCCATCTTGTCTTCCTTCTTGCCCGACCGGACGCCCGGCGTGCGCGCCACCGACGGCTCGTGCCCGATGCCGTGCTGGTGCGCGGCGGGAACGTCCACCGTGTCCTTGCAGACGATGAAGCTGGTGATGCCGCGGCTGCCGCGGCCGGGCGACGTGCGCGCCGTGACGACGAAGATCTCGCCCACGCCGGCGTGGGTGATGAAGATCTTGGATCCGTTCAGCAGCCAGTGGTCGCCCTGGTCCACGGCCGTGGTCGCGGTCCCGCCGGCGTCGGAGCCCGCCCCCGGCTCGGTGAGGCCGAACCCGCCCAGCACCCGGCCCGCGGCGAGGTGCGGCACATAACGAGCGCGCTGGACGTCGGTGCCGAATTCGACGATGGGCGAGGTGCCGAGGTTGGTATGGGCGCTGACCGTCAGGCCGTGCGACGCGTCCACCTTGCACAGCTCGTGGATAGTCATGATGTAGGAGAGGTAGTCCATGCCGGCGCCGCCCAGCTCCTCGCTCCACGGCACGCCGAGGAGGCCGAGGTCGGCCATGCGTTTCACCGTCGGCCAGGGGAACTCGGCACTGGCGTCGTACGCTCGCGCAATGGGCGCGATCTCGGCACGGGCAAAACTGCGGACCATCTCGCGCGTCTCGAGATGGTGGTCGGCGAAGAAAAGGCGGTCGTCCATGCCGAAAGATAAGCGGGGGATGGTGGGACGGGGGGACGGGGGGATGGGACATGCTACACCTATCCCTCTATCCCCCTGTCCCCCTGTCCCCCGCTCTAGGTAGGATTCAGGCATGGACGACTTCCTCTTCAGCGACGCCTGGGCGCGGGCCTGCCGGGACGAGATCAACGCCAGCCGCGAGTATCGCGAGGCGGGCGCCACGTGGGAGGATGCCGTCGCCTTCGCGATGGACCAGCCGGGCGGCGAACGCGCGGTTTTCGTGGACCTCTGGCACGGCGAGTGCCGCGAGGCGAGACAGGCGCGGCCGGGAGACCTCGATCGCGCGCCGTATGTCATTCGCGGCGATGAAGACACATGGCATGCGGTGCTCGAGGGCAGGCTCGAGCCGCTGCAGGCGCTCGTCATGGGCAAGCTGAAACTCGAAAAAGGGAGCATCGGCGCGCTGGCATTCCACATCAAGTCGGCGCGGGAGCTCGTGGCTTGCGCCTCGCGGGTGCGCGAAAAGCGTGCCTCCGGCCAGTTCACCACGCCCGAGATGCCCGGGTTGTGAACCTGCGGCAGCGCTACCAGGCCATTACGGGCCGGCCGCATCCCGCGCCGCCCGACCCGGTGGCGCCCCGGCCCTCGAGCGCCTGGAATCCGCTCTTCATCGACCTGACGCACGACGCGGTGGACTGGGAAGCGCTGGACGAGGCGGAGCGGGATTTCCTGCTCCGCCTGACGGCCCTCTGCCGGGCCGGGGACGAAGGCGCGGCGCTCAGCCTGCTGCCGCTGATGATGGTGAAGGACGACGAGCAGCGCCTGGAAGAGGAGTTGCGCCTGACGTCCTTCCTGTGGGAGGAAGCGAAGCACGTCGAGATCTTCCGGCGCTTTTTTGCCGAAGTCGCGCCGGACTCGGCGCAGCTGGGCGGCCACCGGAGCATCGCCTATTGCGGGCTCGTGCATGACGAGTTGCCGGCTTCGCTGATGCGGCTGCGGACCGACGGCACGCCCGCGGCCCAGGCCGAGGCGCTGGCCGTCTATGACCTCATCGTGGTCGGCGTGCTCGCCGAGACGGGCTACCGCGCTTATGCCGAATGGCTCGGCGGCGGCACGCGGATGCCGGGGATGCGCGACGCCGTGGACCACCTGTCGCGCGATGCCGCAGGGCACCTCGAGGAGAGCGTGACGCGGCTGACGCTGATGGTCGCCGAGCACGGCGGGGTACGGGATGTGATCGAGCGCCGGACCGCCTCGCTGATCGGTCCGGCGCTCGATGTCGTGGAAGAGGTGTTCGGCGGCCGTCCCGGCGCGGATGCCTACGCGACGCGCGCTGCCTTACGACTGGCTCACCGCCTTGGCAGGATCGGTCCGTCGCCCTCGCGGTAGCCGCCTCACCTCGACGGGGCGGCGCCCGCCCACACCCACGGCGCGAGATCCCCGAACAGCGGCGCCATCGACACCGACAGCAGCGTATCGCGGCACCATCCCGGCGTCGTCGAGCAGGTGTTGCATCCCGAGGTCTGGGCGCTCATCGGATCGACGATCACGCGCGACTTCGCCGCGCGCCCGGCGCCGGCGCCGGTGTGCGGGTGCACGAGCAGCGTGCCGACGATGAACGGATGGGCCGGGCGGCTGGTGATCCAGATCGAGCGCCACCCCGTCGCGGTGCTGTCGACGTACCAGTACGCCAGGACCGAATCGGCCCCCGACCTGAAGAACGCGCGGGCGATGATGCGCCCCTTGCTGAGCGAGTCGGCAGGGATCTCGGCCGAGCCCAGCTCGGGCGCCAGGCTCATCCATGGTCCCACGGAAACCCCCGCGGCGGTACGGTGGATCAGCAGCTGCTCGTCGATCGCTCCGACCGCCGTGGCAAACTGAAGGCTCGCGCCATACTGCAGGAGCGGCGTGTGCTGCGAAGGATCCGGCGTCACCGCGAAGCCGGGGCCGGGAGTGGGCCGGTAGGCCGCCGTCGCCCCGGACAGCTGCATTGGCTGCGCCGCCTGCTTTGGCCCACAGCCGGTCACCGCCACGCCTGAGAGTGCGAGCGCGCCCAGCATCAGCCGGCCTCGGGAACCCGATCCGATCATCTCATCCTCCTTTTGGTGGGTTTTCGTTTCTCAGCACGCGCATCCGTTCCAGAAGCGGCCGCCATTCGGGATCGCACCCCGACCAGAGCGTCACGACCAGCCCCGCAAATCGTCTCGACAGGGCGGTGTCGCCGCGCCGCCGCGCCAGCTCCGCGGTGAGCGCCAGGGCACGCACCAGCGCCGCCGCCTGGATGGGCTCGTCAATGAGCAGTGTCGGCGCGACGGCCAGGTTGGTCAGCGTGCCCACGAGGTGGTTCGTCGCCCGGACGGTATCACCCAGGCGCAAGGCGAGGCGGGACGACTGGAGCACGGTCACCGCGGCGCGTTCTCCCGGTGGAGCCTGGTCGTCGAACTCCACGCCGAGCACGCGGCGCGCGGCCGCGGTGTCGCCCCGGCCGAGCAGCAGGGCCGCCTCGAGGAGGTAATTATGCGGCTCGAGGGGATGGCGGGACGGCACCGGCATGTCGAGCACGCTGATCCCGAGACCGTCATCCATCAGCAGGTGCCACGTCGACGCCGTCTCGCGCGGGTCGAGATAGCGCGACAGCATGGCGTCGACGCGATCCGCGATCTGCACCAGGCTGTCGCGCGGACCGCCGAAGGCGGCGTAGGCGTTGAATCGCCGGACCGATTTCAGGAGATCGGCGGCGATGCGCCGGGATGGGACGTGCCGGCGCAGGCTGGCGTTCGCGCTGTCCGATCGCTCGGCGAGGGCGGCCGCCAGGTTGGTTCGTCCGACCAGCGCGGCGAGGCCCGCCAGGTATTCTGCCTCGATCGCATTCGGGTTGCGCCAGGCGCGCAGCAGCGAGTCGGCGAGGGCGCGCGCGGCATCCATCTGCCACGTCTTCAGCAGGAGCCGCACCTGCGTGGCGGCATACTTCACCATGTCGCTGCTGTCGGTCGCAAGGCGTCGCGCCGCCATAATCTCGCCCAGCGCCGTTCCCGCGGCGGGCGTGGCGGCGCCGAGAGACCCGGCCAGCTCGAGGATGAGGGCGCGCGCCTCGTGAGGCTCGGCGCGCGCGGGGAATGCCGCGATCCACTTTTCCACCACCTGGAGGAGCTGCTGACGGTTGGCGGCGACGGCAGCGACAAGCGAGGCCGGACGCGGCCGCGCGAAGATGGCCTGCTTGTAGTCGGGCACGAAGGCGAGGGTGTCATTCACCAGCGAGGGAAAGGCGGCAAAGACACCGGTGTCGGGCGGCAGCGCGGTGCCGCCCCGGAACCAGTTCTTCTCGACGAAGAACATTCCCGACAGGCGCTGGTAGGCTTCGTTGCCGAAGGTCAGGTTGAACGCCGGCGCCAGCTGGAGCGCCGCGGAATACGCACGGATCGCCGAGCCCAGGCTGCCGCGAAAGGCCCAGCCCGTCGGTGTCGCGTGGGACCGTACCACCGCATGGTCGCGGTAATTGCACTCGCCGAATCCGATGAGCGCCACGACATCGGTCGTGTCGCGATCGAGGCGGTTCCGATAGCGCCGGCAGGCCTCCTGGTATCGCCCTTCGGCCAGCGCGAGCAGGCCGAGGGCATAGTTGCTGTCGCGCGAACTGGCCAGGCGGGAGGCGAGGGTCACGGCGGTGCGCGCCGGGATGACCCACTCCTCGCTCGGGCGGCGCTGCCATGACCGCACCTGCGCCACCCACAGCTGGGCGAGGGCGAACTGCGGATCGCGCTCGGCGGCCGCGCCGAATTCCCGCTCCGCCTGCCCGAGATTCCAACGCGCCAGCGCGCTGTGGCCCGCGGCGTAGTGATTCCATGCCTCGCGGAATGCCGTCCCGATCGGCGCGGCGCCGAAGCGCAGCGCCACGCGGTCGGCCACCAGGGAATCGGCGAGCGCCCCGATCTTCGCGGACAGGTCGGATCCGTCGCGCGCCAGGGTGAAGACCCGCTCCTGAAGCCGCCGGGCCCGGTGCCGGACGTCATACAAACCGACGGCGAGCCGGAGGCTGTCACCCAGCGGCACCACCCTGCCCCACACCATCCGCCCGGCGCCGACCTGACGCGCCGCTCGTACGGCATCGGCTTGCGTGAGCCTCCGGCCGCCCGCGGCGCCTAACGCGTCGCTCACCAGGACGCTGCTCACGACCGTGAGATCGGTCCATCGCGACAGCGCATCGCCGAGCACCATCGCCGTCTGCTCGCCCCGCAGGCCGTCGGGCGATTGGCCACCCACTTCGGCGAACGGGAGGACGGCGTACCGCGCCGGGTCGAGCGAGCTGTCGCCAATGAGGCGGCCAACCACGACCGTGAGCGCGATGGCGGCGGCGATGCCGCCGGCCACCAGGCGGCCCCCGCGCGGACGCTTCTTCCGGACCGGATCGGGAACGACGGCCGGCACCCTGATCGCTTCGGCGAAATCGGTAACGGTGCCGAAGCGATCGGCGGGATTCTTCGCGAGGGCCCGGTCGATCGCCAGCGTGATCGACGGCGGCAGCGAGGGCCGCAGCTCGGCGAGGGGCCGCGGCAGGTCCTTGATCTGGTGGACCATCACTTCGATAGGGCTGAAGCCGGTGAAGGGCGCTTCGCCCCCGAGCATCTCGTACAGCACGATGCCGAGACTGTAGATGTCGCTTCGGCCGTCGAGATCGTCGCTTCCCGAGGTCTGCTCGGGACTCATGTAGAGTGGCGTACCGGGGATGCGGTTCGCTTCGGTGATGCGTCCCGCGCCGGCGATGCGGATCGCGCGCGCGATGCCGAAATCCGCGACGACGGCCGAGCCGCCGAAGAGGAGGATGTTCTCGGGCTTGATGTCGCGGTGGATCACGCCCTCGTGGTGCGCGAAGCTGAGGGCCGAGGCGACGTCGCGCGCGATGGAGACGGCGAGTTCGACCCGCAGCTGTTTTTCGCGCTCGAGCAGGTCGCGCAGCGATTCGCCCGCGACGAAAGGCATGACAAAATAGAGGAGGCCCTGGGCTTCGCCCGAATCGTAGAGGGGCAGAATGTGCGGGTGCTGAAGCCGGGCGACGGTTTCGATCTCGAGCAGGAAGCGCTCGGCGCCCATGATGGCGGCGAGCTCGGGGCGCAGCACCTTGATGGCGACCGGACGGCTGTGACGGAGGTCCTGGGCGAGATAGACGACCGCGCTCCCGCCCTGGCCCAGCTCGCGCTGGACCGCGTAGCGCTCGGCGAGCGCCGACCGCAGACGCACCAACAGATCGTCCGTATGACCTCCCCGGGAGAAGGCCAACGTACTGTGATCTGCGTCACACTGCAATCCGGCGCCTGACGACTCTTTCCCTACCCCTTCACCCCGTACTCCTTTACCCCGCTTTGAGGGCAGCGCGCCCCTGCCAGAATCGCTTCCAGGCCAGGCACCGGTCGCACCCGGTGCACCGCGCCAGGCGCTCTCCGAAGTGACGCAGCAGCAGCTCCCGGCGGCAGGTCATCGCGGTGACATACCGCAGCAGCGGGTCGAGCTTCGCGGCATCGGGCACGATGCGCCGGGTCAGGACCAGATCATCGCGATTCCACAGCATCAGGCACTGCGCGCGCTTGCCGTCGCGCCCTGCCCTCCCGGCCTCCTGGTAGTACGACTCGAGACTGGTCGAGAGGCCAAGGTGCACGACGGCCCGGACGTTGGCTTTGTCTATCCCCATCCCGAACGCCGAGGTCGCGACCACGCAGTCCACGTGATCGGACAGAAACTCCTGCTGCACCTGGCGGCGCACGCTGTGCTCGAGGCCCGCGTGATACGGTGCCGCCCGGATACCCGCGGCCTGAAGCGAGCGGCTCCAGCGCTCGGCCGCGGCGCGCGTGGACACATAGATCACGGCTGCGCCGCGCCACGGCTTGAGGAGGGCGAGCATCAGCCGGCGGCGTTCGTCGTCGTCCCGCACCTGCCGGACCGCGAAGCCGAGGTTGGGGCGGTCGAACGAACCGACGATGGCTTCCACCGGGCCGAGCCGGAGCGATCCGATGATGTCGGCGCGCACTTCGGGCGTCGCCGTCGCGGTGAGCGCGAGCGTCGGCGGCCGGCCCAGCGCCAGGCGCACGAAGCCGATCTGCCGGTAGGCGGGCCGGAAGTCATGCCCCCACTCCGAGACGCAGTGCGCTTCGTCCACGGCGATGAGCGCCGGCTTCACCTTCCGAAGAAAGCCCACCATCTCTCCGGTAACGAGCCGCTCCGGCGCGACATAGAGCAGCTTAAGCCCGCCGTTGCCGGCGTCGCGCAGCACCTGCGTCCGCTCGGCCGGCTGCATGGCACTGGTGAGGGCGGCGGCCCAGATGCCGCGCGAGCGTGCCGCCCAGACCTGGTCCTGCATCAGCGAGATGAGCGGGCTGACGACGATGGTCAGCCCGTCGAGCACCAGCGCCGGCACCTGGTAGCAGATCGACTTACCGCCACCGGTCGGCAGGACGATGAGCGCGCTGCGCCCGGCGAGCGCCGCGCGCACCGCGCGCAGCTGGCCGGCACGGAAGGCGGGATAGCCGAATCGCCTGCGGAGGATGTCTCCGGCACGCTCGAGACGCTGGGTGAGAACCGTCATGCGCGACGATAGTGAATTGAGGAGCGATGATGGGTGCGGAAGTGTGCGGGGTGGGGCGGTAAAAACGCGGAGAATGAAGTGGGGAAGTGGGAAAGTGGGAAAGTGGGAAAGTGGGGAAGGTTCCGACTAGTCGGAGCCTTCCCC
>JAYTEN010000262.1:0-9326 GCA_043735145.1 Gemmatimonadota bacterium
CACGTCGGCCGGGTCATGCCCTGCCTCGCGGATGCCGTCTTCCAGCGCCGTCGGGCCGGGATCGCCGGCGTTCTCCAGGCCGTAGATCTCCTTGAACCGCTCGTCGTCCTTGTTCCCCGCGCCGCTGTCGATGAGCACCAGTCCGTCGGGATGCTCGACGAGGAGGCAGCGCATCTGGAGGGGGATGCGGTTGCGCGCGTCGGCGGGAATCCGCCGTTCCCACAGGGGCTTGGGCACCACCCCGAACATGGCGCCGCCATCGAGCCGCTGGAGGCCGGCCTCGATGGTATAGCAGACCAGCGATCCCACGACGAAGCGAGATGAAAGCATGACCAGAAGCTAGGGAGGCCGAAGCGCGAAGGCGAGAGTGGGCGGCAAGCGACGAGCAAACACCGTCCAGCCCCTCGCGGCACGACTACGCGGCTTCATCGCGGTCAGGATCAGTCTTGCCTCGAAGGCCTTTCCTTCGGTCGATCTCACCCTGATCGATGCGTTGGTTGATAGCCCTCAAGAGACCGAATAGTGTTCGCGCCGCTTCGTCGCGACGGCCGATGGCCAACTCGAACTCGGCCTTCGTGATGTAGTCCGAGTCCACGGATATCTCGAGAATCGCGCCGCCTTCGTCGAGAGAAGTGCGCGAAGTCTCGAGGTATCGGCGAAACTCGCGATTGCTCGACTTGTTCGACCCCTCCGCAATATTGAGCGCAGCACTGGACGCCGCCCGGCGCAGCTGGTCCGCGAGGCCCCGCTGCTGCTCATACGGGGGGGATTTCCGCGAAAGCCTGTTGCAGATGACCGAAAACGCCTTCGCGTGCTGCCATGCCTTGAGATCCCGGTAGGATGCCGTACACCACACTGAGCTATACGACGTCATGCCTCAAACCAACGCAACGCAGGCAGTATCAATTCCTTGCGCCTGTTTTTCCTTGCCGCCCACTTCAGTCTTCGAGCTTCGGCCTCCCTTGAGTCTCAAGCCTTGGCTTCCCTCATTCACCTCAATGGAATGCGGGGGCCCAGACAGCAGCCCCCGCATCACTCATTCATGGTCCTGGACTAGGGAAGCGGCGTCGGATTCGGCGCCGGCAACCTGCGCAGCTGCACGCGGCGGTTGGCGGCCTGTCCTTCGGCCGTCCGGTTCGACCCGACCGCACGCGTCGACGCGAAGCCCGTCGCCGTCATGCTGCCGCGCCGGACACCCTTGCGGACCAGGTAGTTCACGACGGACTGGGCCCGGGCCTGCGAGAGAATCTGGTTCGCGCGGACGGTACCGCGGCTGTCGGTAAAGCCCTGGACCTCCCAGAGCGAGCCGGGCGAGGCGATGATCGCCACGGCGACGCTGTCGAGGATCGCGGTCGACGCCGGAACGAGCAACGCGCGGTTGGTCACGAACTGCACGCGCAGCACCATCTGGTCGGCGGCACCGGAAGGCAACACGATGATCGTGCAGCCGACCGAGTTCACCGGCCTGCCAACGGGCGAGTTGGGACACCGGTCACGGTTGTCGGGGACCCCGTCATTGTCTGCATCCGGGATCAGCGCGCAGCCGGTGGCATCCACGCGGGTATTGGCCGGCGTGCCGGGGCAGCGGTCGAGATTGTCCGCCACGCCGTCACCATCGCCGTCGCGCGGGCAGCCGTGCTCGTCGACCAGCGAACCGGCCGGCGAGTTGGGGCAACGGTCGAGATAGTCGGCCACGCCGTCATGATCCGCGTCGGCCGGGCAACCGGTGGTGTCCACGGGACGCGCGGTGACCGGCGTGCTGGGGCAGCGGTCAAGGTTGTCGGCGACGCCGTCGTTGTCGCTATCGATGACGATCGGGCAGCCGCTCGCATCCACGCGGGTACCGGCGATCGTGTTCGCGCAGCGGTCGAGATTGTCCGCAACGCCGTCATTGTCGCTGTCGCGCACGCAGCCATTCACGTCCACCGGCGTATTGGCGGGCGTACCCGGGCAACGGTCGAGACCGTCCCAGATGCCGTCGTGATCGCTGTCGAGCGGACACCCGTTTTCATTGACCACCGCGCCGCGCGGCGTATTGGCGCAGCGATCGCGCCGATCGGCAACGCCGTCACCGTCTGAGTCGCGCACGACACGGCCAGCGGTGAAGTACGAGAGCCCCAGCGTGGCGAACCCGTTATAGACGGGCCGGTTGGGATTGCGGAACTCCTCAAAGCGCTCGCTCTGCATCCGGCCTTCGAGCCGGAGGGCGAGCCGCTCGCTGATCATCTTCCGGACGCCCGCACCGAGGTGCCCACCAAAGGATGAGGTCTCGTGAATGCCCGGCCGGCTGAAGCGCGTCACGCCCGCGCCGATCAGGAAGAACAGGTTGGTGGACGAGTTGATCGACGGCGTCCAGGTCAGATCCACGAACGGCGAGTTGGCCTTGGCGCCGCTGCCCCGGCTTAACATCGTCCCGACGCTCAGACCGAAGTACGGCGTCAGGTTGTACCCCAGACGCGCCGCCGCGCCGACCGCGATCCGGCTCGGCGCCGGGTCGGAGATCGTCATCGGCACGAGAAGGTTGCCGTTGAAAGCCCGGTCGATGGTCATGATCCCGGCGCCGACGCTGAACTCCCAGCTGCCGATGCGATTGGCCGAAGGCAGGCGGGCCGAAGCCGGCCGGGGCCGGGCCGGGGCCGCGACGGGTTGGGCCGGGGCCGGCCGCTGAGCCGGGACCGGGGCCGGGACCGGCCGCTGGGCCAATACGATGGAAGGCACCGCCACCAGCGTCCATAAACTCAGCATGGTTCTGTTACGCATGTCATCTCCCCTGCAAGGTTGACGTCATAATCTCAGCTTGCGGCCCGGGCGGGAGCGGCCCTGATGGCCTTCGACTCCCGCCGCGGTCGTACGCGATTGTGGGCCTGCGAGCTGCGATTACGGCAGGACGATCGTGACCCCGTCCATGGTGATGCCGGCCTTCGAGAGCGCCCGCCCGACGAGCGACGAGCCCTGCACCATCGTGATGCTCACCGCGGCGACGATGTTGCCGCGGAAGATCGTGGTCTGGCCGATGGTCGCCGAGGTGCCAACCTGCCAGAAGACATTCTTCGCCTGCGCGCCGCCGCTGAGATTGACCTGCGAGCTGGTCCCCGTGGTGAGTGCGCTGGCGATCTGGAAGACCCAGAGCCCGTTGGCGGGGCCGGCGAGCGTGAGGTTGCCCGTCAGCTGCGCCGACGACGTGAAGCAGTAGACACCCGGGGCCAGCGTCATGCCGCCCAGGTCGAAGCCCGTCAGCGCCGTGCCACACGGCATGCCGGCCAGCGAGTTGTAGGCGGGCGTCACATCGGCCTGCGCGGTGGTCGCGGAGGCGTCATTGATATGTGGGTTGGGAGTGCCCGGCGCGAGGATCACGCACGGCGCGGGGAATCCGCTGACCGAGCCCGCCGGCGCGACGCCGACGTTGCCCGCCACCGAGCTCACCCCGACACAACTGACCGCCGTGCTGCCGAGGACGGCATAGGCCGCCGCCGTCGCGAAGGACGGGCCGACCGACACCGAAGAGGAGACGGTGACATTGGCGAAGCCCGACACCGTGCCGCTCGTCGCCTTGACAGTGTTGGCGTACGTACCGGGCGTGGTACCCGCGGTGAACAGTCCGCTCGAAGCGTTGATCGTGCCCGCGGTCGCGTTCACGACCGACCAGGTCGGCGCCGGCGACATCGCGACGATGTTGCCGGATGCGTCCCGGCCGGTGGCGACGAACTGCTCCGTCGCGCTGACGGCGGGGTTGGACGGGTTGGGCGTGATGGTGATCGTGGCAAGCGCGGGGGGCGTCGCGGTCACGCTGACCGTCGCCGTGCCGGAAATACTCCCGCTCGTTGCCTTCACCGCGTTGGTGTAGGTCCCGACCGTCGTGCCCGCGGTAAAGAGGCCTGCGCCGCTGATGCTGCCGGCGGTCGCGTTGACGACCGACCAGGTCGCACTCACCGGGAACACCGCACCCGTGGCATCATGGCCCACCGCGGTGAACTGCACCGTGCCGTTGACCGCCAGGGTGGCCGGATTCGGCGTGACCGTGATACTGGCCAGCGCCGCCGGGCTGAACGAAGGGGGAAAGGGCCCGTTCGATGCGGAATCGCACGCAGCCGCGAACATCACGGCCAAGGGAACGAGGACGGCGAGTCGTGCGTTGGAGCGATGCTCCATGTGAGGCTCCTTGACAGCGATATAACGAGAGTCCACGAAGACGAGCCATCGGAGTGATGCGGTCTCAGCGTGGAGTCCAGCAGGGAGGAATGTAGGGAAGAACGCCGGGGTTACCAATCGACTTGAGGGATGGAAGCGTGGTTAGACCGAAAGGATGACAGAACCCCGGTAATCGTCCGGGGGGATTAATCCGCGCGCCATGGCCATGTCACTAGGCTTTGGGCTCGCGCCCGTCCGCATGCGCTTGGGCCGCAACCTCGAGCCGGGTGCGCAGTCCGAGTTTTTCCAGGATGTTGTGCACGTGGCTCTTCACGGTTTGCGTCGCGACGTTCAGCCGGCCGGCGATCTCCTTGTTGCTCAGGCCTTCGGCGATCGACGCGACAACCTCGCGCTCGCGTACCGTCAGGCGCACTGCAGCCCTGGCGCCACGCTTGCCGCGCGAGCTTCCCTGCGACGCAGCCACATGGGTGAAGAGGGTGCTGGCCATGAGCGGGGGCAGCACACTGGCCCCGTCGGCGACCGCGCGGATCGTCGCCACGAACTCGGCGACGCTGGCGTCCTTCATGATGAACCCCGACACGCCCGCCCGCACAAACGCCACCACGTCTTCGTGGGCCGGCAGGAGGTGCATCACGATGACCTTGGTGGCGGGCGCAACCGTCCTGACCGATTCCACCAGGCGCAGGCTGTCACGGTCCCCGATGGCGGAATCGAGGATCACCAGCTGGGGCTTCAGGCGCTGGACCTGCCGCAATGCCTCGCCGCCGCTGCGGGCGGTCGCCATCACCCGCAGACCCTGGGCCGCGAGCATGGCCGTCAGGCCGTCGCGCAGCAGGCGGTTGTCCTCGATCAGGAACACCGGGACGGTCTTCGCCCGGGCGCCCCTCGCCACCATGGGGTTGGCGATGCCGGCCCGCGAGATCAGCGCCAGGGGCCGGTTCTGAAATGCCACGGTCGCCCGCGACGGTCGGCCATTGGTGGGTGGTGCCTTGGCGCCCGCCTTGCCGTTGCCGTTGCCGTTGCCGTTGCCGTTGCCGTTGCCGTTGCCGTTGCCGCGCAGTGGAATCCCTTCGTCCTTCAGCTTCATGTGCATGCCTCGTGATGCAAAGTCCTCCCGCCGGGCAATTCCGGCGGACTACCTGGCGATCAGGAGCACCAGGATGACGACGGCGAGCACCAGCACGATGGTGCTCACCGTGATCGTGTTGCTCTTGTGGCGCAACAGCGCCGGCTCGGAACTCGCGCGGAAGCTTGGCTCGATCGTCCGCATCTCAGCGCGCACCCGGGGACCGGTGACCGGCGCCGGTGTGGCGCTCACGCTCGACGGCGCAGCGACAGCTTCCACCGGCGCGGCGACCGCGGCCTGCTGGGCGGCCAGCGGCGAACCCGCGGCAGCCAGGAATGCGCAGACCGACAGGATGACCCCGGACTGCAAGGCGGCTGGCAGACGAATCATTACGACCCCCTGAAGATGGCGGCGCCACGATCGGCGCCTCGACGTGATGCGTGGACGACATCTGCAAGATGGGCACACCGGGGGGGCTGGCCTATCGGTCGTTTGGGCAGAATACGAGCTAGCACAAAGGGTGGCCGGTGGGGGCGTTCGCTCAGGAATGGATTAGTCCCGACGACGGAGACTACGGAGCGAATGAGATCTCGACGGTGTAGCCGTCGGTCGCGAACCAGCCGGTGAGAAACCGCCGGGCGCTCTCCTCGGCGTGGGCCACGACGCGCAGGTTCAGCGCCGCCGTGGCGAGCTGCCGGCGCGCCAGCTGATAGATCGTGTCCCGATCCGCCGGGTGGAATGGGTTCCAGAGACCGCGCCGCTCATCGTAGGTCCGCAGCTCCAGGATGTCGACGCCAAGCAGGCGGGCGTGCGGGAGCACCAGCGCGATGTGCCGGTCGCGTTGCCGGATGGCGATGCGCGGCGGGACCTGGAGATCCAGCCCCACCAGCGCCTTGCCGGTCACGACTACCAGCGAGCGCTTGGTCGAGCCCAGCCAGGTGTTCTCGTAGGTGATGACGTCGCGCACCATCGCTTCGCTGGTGATCAGCTTCGCGACGGCGTCGAGCCGCTCGACCACCACCGACTCGCTGATGGTGGTCCGGGGGCGGAAGCCGAGCAGTGCGCTGCCACGCGCCACCGCCACGACACCCGCCGCCGCGCCGAGCGCGAGGGCGAGGGCCATCGTGACGCGGCGCAGGGGCGGAACCGTCAGTTGCCGGCGCGCGCCGCGTCGTTGGCGTAGATCGCCACCTCGACGCGGCGGTTCTGCTGGCGGCCGGCTTCGGTGTCGTTGGTCGCGATGGGCTCCGTCTCGCCACGGCCCGAGGCGTCGAGGCGGGCGCGGTCTACGCCCGCCTGCGCGACAAAGCTGGCCGTGGCATCGGCGCGCCGTTGTGACAAGTCGGCATTGTAGGTCGCGGTGCCGCGGGCGTCGGTATGACCGACGATCATGGCCCGCGTGGACGGGTACTTCATCAGGCTGGCGGCAAACTTGCGCATGTTGTCCTGGGCTCCCGGCAGGAGCTGATCGGAGTCGTACGCGAAGAGCGAGCCATCGGGGAACGTCACCGCAATGCCCTCCCCCACCCGGGCTACCGTCGCGCCGGGAATCTCGTACGCCAGCTCCTGCGCCTGCTTGTCCATCTGGTGCCCGATCACCGCGCCCGCGACGCCGCCGACTGCCGCGCCGATGATGGCCCCGCGCACCGTCGAGCCGGTGTTGTTGCCGATGACACCGCCGACCACGCCGCCCGCGCCCGCGCCGATGATCGCGCCCCGCTGCGCCTTGTTCAGTGCACAGCCGGTCAGGAGCGTCACCATCACGGTGATGGCGATGGAGCGCGTCGGGAAGTGCTTCATGTCGGGCGTCCTCTCATGCGGGTGAAATGCAGCCCTCGCGACTGCTGTCGATGACCAAGCTACGGGCCGTCCGCGGCCCCGGACATCGGTCGTCGGATGGGGAGGGGAGCTAGCGAGAAGGGTGTGTCGCGTGGCGTCAGTCATCCGGCGGGACTAGCCCGCCGGATTGGAAACCGGAGGGCGTCAGGCACTGGCCGTTTGCTGCGACTCCCCCTGCTCGTAGGCATAGGCGGCCACTTCCAGCCTCGTGTGCAGGGCCAGTTTCTCGAGAATGTTGTGCACGTGGCTCTTCACGGTGTGGGTCGCGACATTCAGCCGGCTCGCGATCTCCTTGTTGCTCAACCCCTCGGCGATCGCCAGGACCACCTCGCGCTCCCGGGCCGTCATCCGCACGGCCGCCTTGGCGCTGCGATTGCCCCGGGCAATGGCCCCGGCGGCCACGTGCGTAAAGAGCGTGTTGGCCAATAGTGGTGGCAGGACGTTCACACCATCGGCCACCGACAGGATCGTAGCGACGAATTCCTCGACGGTCGCG
Organism: Gemmatimonadota bacterium; assembly: GCA_043735145.1. GTDB lineage: Bacteria > Gemmatimonadota > Gemmatimonadetes > Gemmatimonadales > JACORV01 > DASXPG01. The sequence continues at coordinate 7,551 of JAYTEN010000262.1, forward strand.
TCCTTCAGAATAAAGCCCGAGACACCCGCCTTGATGAACTCGAGAAAGTCCTCGTGGGCGGGAAGCAGGCCCATCACCACGACCTTGATGTCGGGGAACGCCTGCCGGACATCGAGCACGAATCGCGCGCCGTCGCGGTCGCCCAGGGCGGAGTCGAGAAGGACCAGCTTGGGCTGGACGCGTGCAACGGCGCGCAGCGCCTCCTGTCCGCTCCGCACCGCGGCCACGATGCTGAAACCGTGCGCGCTGAGTATCGACTTCAGGCCGTCGCGCAGCAGGCGGTTGTCCTCGACGAGAAACACGGGGACCGCGCCTCGGGCGACTCGCGGGGGCGCCTGGGGGAGAGTTCGCTGCATGCGGCGAAATGTGGGAGGTCGACCCGCGCTCCGCCAGCAGGATTAATCCATTGGAGTGACATACCAGCCCCCCCTACCCCGTCCGCTCTAGATCGGATTTCCTCCGATTGACCGATGGGAAGGCGGCCGCGACCCGCGCATCTTGAGCGTGGTCACAATGTCCGACGCGTGGGTCGCAGCACTTGGCTATGCGGCGGTGGGCTTCCTACCCAGCGCGTGAGGAATTGCACGCCTCCCAGGAGTGCATCACGTGTGCCCTGCCGCCGCCGAGCCGAGTTCATCGCTGTGGAGGTTCGTCATGCCGCTATTGGCCTGGAACACTCCGGGGCGCGGAGCCGGCGCTATCGGAAGCAGCAGCGTCGGCGCCGTCCCATGACGAGCGATCCGTGGCTGCGCATCGAGGCCGGTCGGGAGCGGGCCGGCTCGCGTGAACCCCTGGTCGAAACCTTCTGGAGACCCAGCATGAAGCCACTGGTCATCGCCGGCGTGATTCTGGCCGCCCTCGGCGCTTTTGCGCTCACGAGGGGCATGAGCTTCTCCTCCAACCGCAGCGTCATCAGGGTCGGCGGCATGGAAGCCTCGATGCAGGAGCGGCAATCGGTCCCGCCATGGGCGGCTATCGTCGCGGTCGTCGGCGGGGTGCTGATGATCGGAACGGGCCTGCGCGGCCGGAAGGGCTCCGGCTGACTCCCGTCATCAACAGCACTGAAACGGCTCTCGATCCGGAAGCGGGACACACCGAGGCTCTGCTCAAAACCGGGGCGTTGCAGAGCGCGATCTTCAACAGCGCCAACTTCTCGAGTATCGCGACCGACGCCAATGGCGTCATCCAGATCTTCAATGTCGGCGCCGAGCGCATGCTCGGCTACACGGCCGCCGAAGTGATGAACAAGATCACCCCGGCCGACATTTCCGACCCGCAGGAAGTTATCGCCCGCGCCAAGGCCCTGAGCGTCGAGCTCGGCACGCCGATCACGCCCGGCTTCGAGGCGCTGGTGTTCAAGGCGTCACGCGGTATCGAAGACATTTACGAGCTCACCTACTTCCGTAAGGATGGGAGCCGGTTCCCGGCGGTGGTGTCGGTCACGGCGCTGCGCGACGCCGAGGACGCGATCATCGGCTATCTGCTGATCGGCACCGACAACACGGCCCGCAAGCAGGCTGAGGAGGCGCTGCTCAAGGCGGGCGCACTGCAAAGTGCCATCTTCAACAGCGCCAACTTCTCGAGCATCGCGACCGACGCGAAGGGCGTCATCCAGATCTTCAACGTCGGCGCCGAACGGATGTTGGGCTACACGGCCGCCGAGGTGATGAACACGATCACGCCGGCCGAGATTTCCGATCCGCAGGAAATCATCATGCGCGCCACGGCGTTGAGCCTCGAATTCGGCACCCCGATCACGCCGGGTTTCGAGGCGCT
>JAYTEN010000263.1:0-5639 GCA_043735145.1 Gemmatimonadota bacterium
AGCCGCTCGACCTCGACCGCGTGCGCGCGGCCTTCTCGCCGCGCACCCGCGCCATCATCGTCAACACGCCGAACAACCCCACCGGCCGGGTCTTCACCCGCGCCGAGATGGAGGCCATCGCCGAGCTGTGCCGCCGGCACGACGTCTGGGCCGTCACCGACGAGATCTACGAGCACATCAAGTACGAGGGCGAGCACATTCCGATGGCGACGCTGGACGGCATGGCCGACCGGACCATCACTATCAGCGGCTCATCGAAGACCTTCAGCGTGACCGGTTGGCGCATCGGCACCATCGTCGCGCCGGAAGACGTGAGCGTCGGCATCCGCAAGGTGCATGACTTCCTGACCGTGGGCGCTCCGGCGCCGCTCCAGGAGGGCGTGGCCGCGGCGCTCGAGACGCTGGGGAAGGATTACTACGACGGGCTGGCGGGCGAATACCGCGAGCGGCGCGACATTCTCGTGCCCGCCCTCCAGGCCGCCGGCTTCGCGTGCAGCAGTCCGGCGGGCGCGTACTACGTGCTCTGCGACTTCTCGGCGCTGAGCGACAAACCCGACGACGAGTTCGCCTTCTGGCTGACGAAGGATGTGGGCGTCGCGCCGGTGCCAGGGTCCAGCTTCTACAGCCGCCCCGAACTGGGTCGCAAGCAGGTGCGCTTCGCTTTCTGCAAGACGCTGCCGATGCTGCGCGCCGCCGCCGAGAAGTTGTCCCGGCTCGGACGCGCCTGACCACGATCCTCCTGACCGGAGCCAGCGGGTATGTCGGCGGCCGCCTGCTGCCCCTGCTGAAGGCCGAAGGATTGCCCGTTCGCTGCCTGGCGCGACGGCCCGACGTGCTTGCCGAGCGGGCCGTCGCCAGGGCCGCAGAGATTGTTGCCGGCGACGTCCTCGACCGGCCCAGCCTCGAAGCCGCCATGCGCGACGTGGACCTCGCGTTCTATCTCGTCCACTCCATGGGCTCGGCCGGATCCTTCGAGGAGTCGGACCGCGCCGGGGCCCGGAACTTCGGCCAGGCGGCGAAGGCCGCGGGCGTGCGAGGCATCATCTACCTCGGCGCGCTGGGGAGCGACGCCGATGACCTGTCGCCGCACCTGCGCAGCCGGCAGGAAGTCGGCGACCTCCTCCGGGAGTCCGGTGTGCCGGTCCTGGAGTTTCGCGCCTCGATCGTGATCGGCTCAGGGAGCCTCTCCTTCGAGATGATCCGCGGGCTGGTGGATCGGCTGCCCGTCATGGTCACGCCGAAATGGGTCAACGTCACGGCTCAGCCCATCGCCATCGACGACCTGCTGACATACCTCGTGGCCGCCGTCCGGCTGCCCGTCGCCGAGTACCGCGTCTTCGAAATCGGCGGCGCCGACCAGGTCTCCTATGCCGAGATCATGCGAGTCTACGCGGCGCAGCGCGGGCTGCGGTTCCGGATGATTCCCGTCCCCTTCCTGACGCCCCACCTCTCGAGTCTGTGGCTCGGCCTGGTCACGCCGCTGTATGCGCGCGTCGGCCGCACGCTCATCGAGAGCATCGTCCACCCGACTGTCGTGCGGCACCCTGGCGCGCACTCGACATTCGCGGTGCGGCCGATGGGCGTCGACGACGCCGTGCGGCGGGCCCTGCAAGGAGAAGAGAAGCTCTTCGCCACGACGCGCTGGACCGATTCACTCGCATCGGTCGGCGCGCACGACCGGCCTGCCACGGGCGGCGCCATGCTGGTCGATGCGCGCACCGTCACGGTCGCCGTGTCGGCCGCCGCGGCCTTCCGCCCCATCCTGCGCATCGGCGGCGACACCGGGTGGTACGCGTGGAACTGGCTATGGCGTCTGCGGGGCTTTCTCGACGTGCTTGCCGGCGGCGTGGGGATGGGGCGCGGACGCATCTCACCGTCTTCGCTGCGCGTGGGCGACCCGGTCGATTGCTGGCGCGTCGAGGCCCTGGAGCCCGATCGCCGGCTGCGGCTGGTCGCCGAGATGAAGCTGCCGGGACGGGCATGGCTCGAGTTCGAGGTGGTGGGTGCAGGCTCTTCGGCGACGATTCGCCAGACCGCGATCTTCGAGGCGATCGGACGGCTGGGCTGGGCCTACTGGTACGCGCTCATCCCGCTGCACCATCTCGTCTTCGGGGGCATGCTGCGGGGCCTGGCGAGGGCCGCGGTGGCGGAGATGCGCGAGCCCACCTGACGAGGACGCGACCAGCGCCGGACCAGCGCGTTTCACGGCATCCGCAGCTTGCGGCAGCGCTCGGCGACTTTCTCCGCACCCATCCTGCCCGCCAGCGCCGCGAACGCCGGCGTCGGGCCGTCCCACCGCAGCGCGTCCACGTCATCGAACAGCAGCGCATGCGTGCGCAGCGTGGCGAGATCCTTGAACCGCAGCGCGAGATCGCGATCCTCGCCGAGCACCGCCGGGGGAAACGCCTCGATCGATCCGTGGCGCGCGAGCAGCTGCGCCGCGCTCACCGCGCCGATGCCGGAAATGCCGGGATACCCGTCGGCCGAATCGCCGACCAGCGCGAGAAAGTCGGGAATCTGCGGCGGGTCCACGCCGAATTTCGCGCGCACCGCAGCCGCGTCGCGGATCGCCTTGCTGCGCCGGTCCACCTGCACCACCCGATCCTCGCGCACGCATTGCGCCAGGTCCTTGTCCGGCGTCCAGATGCAGACCTTCTCGACCCGCGCATCGGCCGACGCGATCCGCGCCGCCGACGCCAGCCCGTCGTCGGCCTCCAGCTCCACCATCGGCCAGGCCGCCACACCCATCGCCGCGAGCGCGTCCTCGAGCGGCCCGAACTGCGCCATCAGCATCCGCTCGACGCCCTCGCCCGTCTTGTAGCCCGGCCACAGTTCGTTGCGAAACGATTCGACCACATGGTCGGTCGCGACGCCCACATGCGTCGCGCCCTGCTCGATCATCTCGAGCATCGTGTGCAGGACTCCGATCACGGCGCCATAGGGCTTATCTTTGCCCTTGTTGAACCGCCGCGCACCGTAGAAGTGCCGGAACAGCTCATAGGTGCCATCGACCAGGTGAACGAGCATGGTGGGAAAAGATACGATGCTGAAGCCGACGTGGAAGCTGGTGCCGATCTCATTCATCGTCGGCCTTGCCGCGGCCGTCGCGGTCGGCAGCCGGCTGCACGCAACGGTGGTCTGCGAGAACGGCGCGTGCCACCAGCTGGTCGAGCCACTCTGGCACTGGCTCGCGGTATTCCTTATTGCCGTGGCGCCACCGGTCGGCGCCATGGTGGCGCTCGGCCTGGCGGCGCGCTCCCGTCCCCCCATCCCCCCGTCCCCCCGTCCCCCCGCCGGAAGCGCTGAATCGTCCCAGGACCTCGCAGGGGGAGCCCGCTGATGCTCGACCTTCGTTATGTGCTCCGCAGCCTCTCGCGCGCCCGTGGTTTCGCCTTCGCGGTCGTGCTCACCCTCGGCCTCGGCATCGGCGCCAACACCGCGATCTTCAGCGTGGTGCGGGGCGTGATGCTCCGCCCACTGCCGCACCGCGACGGCGACCGCCTCATGTACTTGCGCCAGTCGGCGCAGGGCCCGGGGCGCGACAACGTGGCCTTCTCGGTCCCCGAGATCAACGACTTCCGCTCCGCGTCTCACACGCTGGCGGGCATCGCCGAGTACTCGCCCCTGACCTTCAGCATGGTGAGCGCGACGGACGCGGTGCGCATCGACGTCGGCCTGGTGACCGGCAACTATTTCAGCGTGATGGGTCTGTCGCCCATCCTCGGCCGCCCCTTCGACGCCAACGACGACGGCGCCGGCGCCGCGCCGGTGATGATGCTGACGTACGACTACTGGATGAAGCGCTTCGGCGGCGACCGCAGTATCGTCGGGACGTCGCTCAACGTCGGCGGCAGGGGCGTCACGGTGGTCGGCGTGCTCCAGCCGGCCCCGTACTTCCCCCGCCCCATCGACGCGCTGATGAACATGGTCAACAGCGCGCACCACCTCAGCGCAATGATGGTCACCGGCCGCACCCACCGCATGACGGAGATGATCGCGCGGCTCGCGCCGGGCGCGACGGTCGAGCAGGCGCGCGCCGAAGTCGCCGTCATCACCGGCAAGGCGCACACCGAGTTTCCCGACGCCTACGACGCCGCGTCGAACTATCGCGTGACGCTCACTCCCTTCCAGGAAGTGCTCGGCCAGAAGGCCCGGCTGACGCTCTTCCTGCTGATGGGGGCGGCCGCGTTCGTGCTCATCATCGCCTGCGCCAACGTCGCCAACCTCACGCTGATGCGCGGCGTGCGGCGCGAGCACGAGCTGGTGGTGCGCGCCGCCCTCGGCGCCGGCACGACGCGCCTGCGCCGCCTCCTGCTGGCCGAAAACCTGGTGCTCGCGCTGATGGGCGGCAGCCTCGGCCTCGCGATCGCCTTCGGCGGTGTGGGGATGCTCAAGACCTTCGCCGAGCGCTACAGTCCGCGCGCCGGCGAAATCCGCGTGGACGGCGTCGTGCTGGCCTTCACCCTCGGCCTCGCGCTGGTCGTCGCCGTGCTGCTGTCCTTCGCGCCGACCCTCGCCCGCGAGAGCGCCCTCGGCGCCGCGCTGGCCGCGGGCAACCGGCGCGCGAGTGGCGGCGTGCGGCGGCAGCGGCTCCAGCAGACGCTCGTCGTCGCGCAGATCGCCGTCTCGGTCATCCTGCTCACCGGCGCAGGCCTGCTCACCCGCACCATGCAGCGTCTCGCGGTGGTGGATACCGGCATGAACACCGCGAACATGCTGACCATGGAAGTGCCGCGCGACTTCGGCGGACAGGAAGCCAACGCCGCTGTCGTCGCGCGCTACGAGCGGATGCAGACCGAGCTCGCCGCGTTGCCGGGCGTCACGCAGGTCGGCCTCGGCTCCGTGCTCCCGCTGCGCGCCGCCGGATTTCTCCTCGACGTGAAGGCCGAGGGACGCGCCCAGGCGCCGGGCGAGCCGACGCCTCAGGCCGAGTATCGCACCGTCGGCCCGAGTTACTTCAAGGCCGGTGGCATCCCGGTGCTGAGCGGCAACTCGTTCACCGATAACGACGGCGCGGGGTCGGCGCCCGTCGTCGTCATCAACAAGGCGCTCGCTGACAACCTGTTTCCAGACCAGGATCCCATCGGCCGGCGCATCGCATGGACCGGCGACGTGCTGCGGTTCATCGGCATCTCGGGCGACTGGCGCACCGTCGTCGGCGTCGTCGGCAACACCCGCGACGGCGGGCTCGACGCCGCGCCGCTGCCGGCGGTGTTCATTCCCTTCCGCCAGGGCGACTTCCCTACCGGCACGCTGATGATCCGTTCCAGCGGCGACGCCGCCGCCCTCGCGCCCGCGGCCACGCGCATCCTGCGGCGCATCGCGCCGCAGCAGCCGGTCGAGAAAGTCATGACGATGGAGCAGATCCGCGACGAGAGCGTGGCGCCGCGGCGGCTCAACGCGCTGCTCGTATCGTCGTTCGGCGTGCTGGCCCTCATCGTGGCCGCGATCGGCATCGCCGCCGTGCTCGCCTTCTCGGTCAGCGCGCGCACCAACGAGATCGGCATCCGCATGAGCCTCGGCGCCGACGCCGGCAGAGTGCAGCGGATGGTGCTCTCCGAAGGCGGGCGGCTCGTGATCATCGGCCTGGCACTCGGCGTGACGGGCGCGCTGGTACTCTCGCGGCTGATGCAGGGCCT
>JAYTEN010000264.1:0-5809 GCA_043735145.1 Gemmatimonadota bacterium
CCGGTGAGCATCGCCTCGTTCACGAACGACCGGCCCTCGCGCACCACGCCGTCGACCGGGATGCGCTCGCCCGGGCGCACCTGCACGACGTCGCCGAGCGCCACTTCCGCGATGGCGACCTCGAGCTCCTCGCCGCCGCGAACCACGCGCGCGGTCTTCGCACTCAGCTCCGCGAGACGGCGCAGCGCCGCGCCGGTCCGGCCCTTGGCGCGAGACTCGAGCCAGCGGCCCAGCAACACGAGGGCGAGAATGGTGGTGACGGCTTCGTAGTAGACGTCCGCCGCGAGGCCGGCGTCGGTGAACACCCGCGGCACCGCGGTGGCGGCAGCCGAGTAGAGCAGCGCGGCGCCGATGCCGACGGTGACGAGGGTATTCATGTCGGCGCTGCGGTGGCGGAACCCGCGCCACGCCGCGGCGAAGATGCGCCGCCCCGCCCACAATACGACCGGCAGGGTGAGCGCGAGCAGGACCCAGCGCAGCGTGCCCGCATCGACGAGGTACAGCATCGGCAGCAGCCGTCGCAGCAGGGCGTCCACCGGCATCAGCATCCGGTCGAGCAGGTCCGCGTTAAGCATCGCCGCGCCGCTCATGAGCGGCATCGAGAGCAGCATCGCGACCGCGGCGACCAGTCCCGCCGCCACCGCACGCCAGCCGACGTCGCGGCGCTCCCGGCGCAGCGCGAGGCGCTCGCGCTCGAGCGGGTCGTTCCCGGTCAAGGGGGCGGCGAGGGTGAACCCCGCCTCCTTCACCGCCGCGGCGATGGCGTCCGGCTCGGTCATGCCGGCTACGACGACCGCGCGGACCGTTTCGGCCGCGGGATTGACCTGCACCGTCTGCACGCCGGGGACGGCGGCGACGGCGGCCTCGAGACGCGCCGTGGGCGCGAGGCGAAGGCCCTGGATCGGCGCCGTGATCACATCGGTCGCGACGTCGTACCCGGACGATCGCACGGCGGCGACGAAGAGCGGCGCGGCGCCGCCGTCGCCATCCCAATCCACCGTCGCGCGGCGGGTCGCGAGGTTCACCGCGGCGTCGCGCACTCCCGGTATGGCGGACAGCCGCTTCTGCACGCTGGCGGCGCAGGCGGCGCAATGCATGCCGGTGACGGGAAAGACGAACCGCGTGCTCATTTTTTCGGGGGAACCAGGAAGTACCACAGAACCCACGCGATTGCGGCAATGCCGAGCAGAGTTACTGCGACTTTCATGCTGAATAATACATCGCCGAGTCATGTAGGGGCGGACCTTGTGTCCGCCCGTGCATGAGCACGTGGCGACAGACTCGGGCCGACACAAGGTCGGCCCCTACGTCGGCCCCTACGTCGGCCCCTTCATCACTCCGACGAAAGGACCTCGACCGGTGCAATTCGTCCGGCTCGGATTCCGGGAATCCAGCAGGCAAGCAGTCCGACGAAGAGGAGAATCAGTGCCACGGGTACGAGCGTTGAGGGATCCATGGCCCCCACGCCAAAAAGCAGCGAGCCAAGCCATCTCGACTCGACCAGCGACAATCCGAGCCCGGCAACGGTGCCGATGATCGCGTAGCGCATGCCGCGGCTCACCACCATCCAGGTGAGCGCTCCCGGCTCGGCGCCCAGCGCGAGGCGCACGCCGAGCTCGCGGCGGCGCTGGCGCACGATGTACGACATCAGGCCGAAGATGCCCAGCGCCGCGAGCAGCAGCGCCGCTCCGGCGAACGCGCCGATCATCGCGGTCCAGCGGCGCGGGTCGGCCAGCGACTGGTCGACGCGCTCGGCGAGGGTGATCTCGCTGACGGCGAGCTCCGGGTCCACCGCGCTGATCGCGCCGCGCAGCGCCCGATAGGTTTCGGCCGCGCTGCGCGGCGTCCGCGCAACGAGTGCCATGCCCGTGGGATTGTCCTGGCTGACCGGGGCGTAGGCGGCTTCGCCGTCACCCTGGAGCCCGAGAAACTTCACGTCGGCGACGATGCCGACGACCGTCGTCGGAGCGCAGGTGGTGCACCCGCCCGAAATCATCCGCTTGCCGAGCGCGTTCTCGCGCGGGTAATAGTGGCGGGCCCACGCGCGGCTCACCACGACGACCGGCGGCGCGGTCGCGGAATCGGCGGCCGAGAACAGTCGCCCGTCGACCATCCTGATGCCCATCGCGTCGAAGAATCCGGGCGTGATGATGTTCCACGGCACGACGGGCTGCGACTCGCCGGCCGGGGTCGGATGGTCGAGCAGGTCGAAGTTGTTCACGTCGCCCCCGTTGTTCGGCGGCATCGAGCTGGAGAAGCCGAGCGCGGTCACGCCGGGGATGTCCCGCGCGCGCGCCTCGAGATTGCGCCAGAAGGCCTGCACGTCGGCGGGATTGGAGTAGCGCGCCGAGGGCAGCGCGATGTTCACGCTCACCGCGCCGTCGGGATTGAAGCCCAGCTCCACGCGCTGGAGCCGCAGAAAGCTGTTGAGCAGCAGGCCGGCGCCGAGCAGCAGCGGGAGCGCCAGCGCGAATTCCGCGGTGACCAGCGCGCCGCGCACCAGGTTGGTTCGGCGGCTGGTGCCCGCCCGGCGCGCGTCGGCACGCAGCGCCGCCGACTGGCCGCCGCGCAGGACGCCCCACACCGGTGAGATCGACACCAGCAGGCCACTGACCAGCGCCGTCATGACGGCGAAGGCCGCGGCCCGAGCACCGAGGCCGACCTCGGCGAGACGCGGAAGGTTGGGTGCCACATCGGCGACGAGGCGCAGGCTCAGTGCCGCGATCCCGAGCCCGGCGAGGCCGGCGAGCAGCGTGAGCGCGATGCATTCGGTGATCATCAGCCTTGCGATGCGGCCGCGCGTGGCGCCGAGGGCGGCGCGCACCGACAGCTCGTGCTCGCGCGCCGACGCACGGACGAGGACCAGCGTCGCCACGTTCGCGATCGCCACCAGCAGCACGAGGATCACGCCACCGGCGAAGAGGCCCACCTGCCGGTCCGCGGTGCCGATGACCGACTCGCGCAGCGTGACGGACATGAACTTCACCGCCTTGTCCTGGAAGCCCGCGGCCCAGATCGGATAGATCCGCTCGCTGATCCCGGCGAGGTCGCGCGCCGCCGCCTCACGAGTGACGCCGGGCTTGAGCCGTCCGTAGGCGCGCAGCCAGAAGGGGCCGCGTCGCGCCGGCGCCGCGACGCGGAGCGCGGGCCACAGCTCGGCCGATATGCCGGCCAGGTCGGGGCGGCCGCGCGGCAGCACGCCGATCACCGCATGGCTGACCCCGTCGATGGTGAGGGACTTCCCCACCGCCGATGCCGCCCCGCCCAGCACCCGCTCCGCGAACGCGAACGTGACGACGACCACCGGCGGCGCCCCCATCGCTTCGTCGGCGGCCTCGACGAGCCTGCCATAGGCCGCGGGAATCCCGACCGCAGCGAAGAATCCCGCCGACGCCTTCGCGCTCTGCACCCGCTGCGGCTCGCCGGCGCCGGAGACCGCGGCGCCACCGGGGCGCGCGACGCCGAACGCGGTGAAGACCTGGTTCTGGTCGCGGACCGCCTGCCAGTCCACGGTGGACAGCTGGTACATCCGGTTGGTGGGGCTTTCCTGCATCACGCGCACGATGCGGTCCGCGTCGGGATACGGCAGGTCCGACAGCAGCACCGAGTCCACTACGCCGAAGACGGCGGTGCTCGCGCCGATGCCGAGTCCGAGCACCACGATTACGGACGCCGTGAACCCCGGGTGGTGCGCCAGCGCGCGCAGCGCGTATCGCGCGTCGGCCACCGCCTCCTCCAGCAGCGATACGCCGCGCGCATCGCGGACCTCGTCCTTGAAGCGCGCAACCCCGCCGAAGGCCACCAGCGCCTCCCGGCGCGCGGCGTCGGGACTCAGGCCCAGGCGGATGCGCTCCTCGGCCTCGCGCTCGAGATGGAAGCGCATCTCCTCCTCGAGCTCGCGATCCTGCCGGCCGCGGAAGACCAGCGCGCGCACCCGCTCGGCGAGATCGGACCAGCCGCTCATGCGCCCTCCGCGGTGCGCACGCGCAGGATGCCGTTCACCGCGGACGACGCGCGCTGCCACGTCTCCGTTTCTTCGGCGAGCTGCCGCCTGCCGGCGGCGGTGAGGAGGTAGTAGCGGGCGCGGCGGTTGTGCTCGCTCACGCGCCACTCGGAGCGGAGCCAGCCCTTGCGAAGCATGCGCTGGAGCGCGGGATAGAGCGACCCCTGGTGCACGCGAAAGACGTCGCGCGAGAGCCGGTCGATGCGGTTGCCGATCCCCCAGCCATGCATCGGCTCGAGGGAGAGGGCCTTCAGCACCAGCAGCTCGAGGGTGCCCGGCAGCAGGTCTTCGGCCATTCACTCCTCCAGTTCGTCTACAAGACTAGCATCACTCCTTCAGACGGTATAGAGGAGTCAAAGGTTGCAACCGGGTCACAGCACGAGGGCCCCCGTTGCCGGGGGCCCTGTAGTGAGCGCTTCGACGCTTCAGCGCTTTGACGCTTCAGCGGCCGTTCAGGCCTTCGCGCCGCCCTCGATGCGCATCCCGTAGAACGACCGGTACACGAACACCATCGACAGCAGCAGGAAGGCCGCCGCGAAACCGTGCGTGACGGCGGAGCCCTTATCGGCCGTGAGTGACACGGCCAACTCGACGGCGAGGAGGCCAAAGAGCGTCGTGAACTTGATGATCGGGTTGAGCGCCACCGAGCTGGTGTCCTTGAACGGGTCGCCGACGGTATCGCCGACCACGGTAGCGTCGTGCAGCGGCGTGCCCTTCATCTTCAATTCGGTCTCCACGATCTTCTTCGCGTTGTCCCAGGCGCCGCCGGCGTTGGCCATGAAGATGGCCTGGTAGAGGCCGACGATCGCGATCGAGATCAGGTAGCCGATGAAGAAGTACGGCTCCACGAAGGCGAAGCCGAGGGTCGAGAAGAACACCACCAGGAAGATGTTGAACATGCCCTTCTGGGCGTACTTGGTGCAGATCTCCACGACCTTCTTGGAGTCCGCGACCGAGGCCTTGGCGCTGCTCTCGAGATTGATGTTGGCCTTGATGAACTCGACCGCGCGGTAGGCACCGGTGGTCACGGCCTGGATCGACGCGCCGGTGAACCAGAAGATCACCGCGCCGCCGGCCACGAGGCCGAGCAGGAAGGGCGGGTGCAGGATCGACAGGTTGCTCAGCAGCTCGGGCTGGAGGCCGTGCGTCAGGGCGACGATGATCGAGAAGATCATCGTGGTCGCGCCGACGACGGCGGTGCCGATGAGGACGGGCTTCGCGGTCGCCTTGAAGGTGTTGCCTGCGCCGTCGTTCTCTTCGAGGAAGTGCTTTCCCTTCTCGAACTGAACGTCGAAGCCGAAGTCCTTCTCGATCTCGGCGGCGATGCCCGCCTTGCCCTCGATCTGCGAGAGCTCGTAGACGGACTGGGCGTTGTCGGTGACCGGGCCGAACGAGTCGACCGCGATGGTGACGGGGCCCATGCCGAGGAAACCGAAGGCCACGAGGCCGAACGCGAAGATCGGCGCCGCGAAGCGGAACTGCTCGGGCATCATCGCCTGGATGGCGGCATGGCCGGAGAAATAATACGCGCCGAACATCAGCGAGAGGATGCAGAGGCCGGTCCAGAACGCCGAGAAGTTGCCCGCGACGAGGCCGCTGAGAATGTTGAGCGAGGCGCCGCCCTGCCGGGAGGACGTGACGACCTCCTTGACGTGGCGGCTCTCGGTGGAGGTGAAGATCTTGGTGAACTCCGGGATCAGCGCGCCGGCGATGGTGCCGAGCGAGATGATGGTGGAGAGCACCCACCAAAGGCCGGCGTGGCCGGGCAGCGGCGCGAGCAGCAGGTAGCTGGCGACGTAGGTGACG
>JAYTEN010000265.1:0-5671 GCA_043735145.1 Gemmatimonadota bacterium
GGCCTTCCAATCTATAGTCTGTACGGCGCAAACAGGGCGCCCACCGCGGCGCAGCTGGCCGGCATCGACGTCATCATCGTGGACCTCCAGGATGTGGGCACGCGTACCTGGACCTATGTCTCCACGACCGTCGCCACGATGCGGGCGGCCGCAGCGGCCGGCAAACGCATCATCGTCCTCGACCGGCCCAACCCGACCGGCTGCGTGATGCAGGGGCCGGTGCTCGACACGTCGCTGATTTCCTTCATCGGCCCGCTGCCGGTGCCGCTGCGCCACGGCCTGACGATGGGCGAGCTGGCGCGCTTCGCCAACGGCGAGCTGGGGATCCACGCCGACCTGGTGGTCGTGCCGGTGCAGGGATGGCAGCGTTGCCAGTGGTTCGACGAAACGGGGCTGCCCTGGGTCGCGCCGTCGCCGAACCTGCCGACGCTCGAGTCGGTCTCGTGGTATCCCGGGACAGTGCTCTTCGAGGCAACGAGTCTCTCGGTGGGGCGGGGCACCGACGCCCCCTTCCGGCAGGTGGGCGCTCCGGGCCTGCGATTGCCCGTGCCCGAGAGCGATCCGCTCGACACCGCATCGGGATGGACGCCGGTTGAGTTCACGCCCCACGCACCGGGCGACGGCAAGTTCGACGGCGTTGCCTGCAAGGGACTGCGCTTCCGCCCTTACAATAGAGGGAGCACCAACCCGATCCTCGAAGCCCTCTACACTCTCCACGTCCTGCGCGAGCTGAACCCCGACTCGGTGCGCGTGGACCCGCGCGGCATGGCGATCCGGCTGGGCCGGCCCTTCGCCTGGTCCGACCCTCTGGCGCTGGGCGGCAACGAGGCCGAAATAGAGCGGTTTCGACGTACCGTGCAGCCCTACTTGATCTATCGCTAAGCCCGAGCGAGAAGCTCTAAGGGAGGCCGAAGCCGGACGGCTGAAGTGGGGTTCGAGAGGCAAGCTGCAAGGATCCTGGATGCCTTGAGTGCCTTGAGCCCCCACTTCAGCCTTTCAGCTTCGGCCTCCCTTCTCGCTTGTAGTGGTCTCCAGCCGATCAGGTCACGCGTAAGTCACGGGAACACTACAGACTTACAGATTGCTACGGACCCGGCTACTTTTGGGGGCTATTATGGACTTTCGGCGATTCACCATCCTGCCTGAGCCGCTCAAGAAGGCCTTTCTTGAGTGGATCGACCCCATCGCCGATGGGCTGATCAAGGTTGGCCTGACCCCCAATCGCATCACGACATACTCGACGCTCCTGATCATCGCGTCCGGCTTTGCATTTGCGTACGGCGCCCTCGACCCCCGCGCGCTGCACTTAGGTGGCGCGCTGCTGTTGCTGTCGGGCCTGCTTGACCTCCTCGACGGCAAGGTCGCCCGCCGGGGCGGCATGTCGACGCGCTTCGGCGCCTTCTATGACTCGTCGATGGACCGCCTGGGCGAAGGCGTCCTGTTCACCGGCATCGCCATCTTCTACATGGCGTCGGCGATCCGGTCCTACGGCAACCGCATGCCCGCGCTGGCGCTCTTTCTCTGCTTTGCCTGTCTCATCGGCTCGTTCCTCGTGTCGTACACGCGGGCGCGCGCCGAGGGACTGGGACTCGAAGCCAAGGTCGGCATGGCGCAGCGCGCCGAGCGGATCGTCTTTCTCGGCGGACCGACGCTCTTCTTCGGCGCCGGCAAGCACGGATGGATGCTGCTCGTCATTCTCGCGTGGCTGACCCTGATCAGCTGGATCACCGTGGTTCAGCGCATCCACCACGTGTACACCGTCACCCGGAACGACGCGCTGGTGCCGGCCGAGCCGGCGGTGGAGCGCGTTCCCGAAACCGCTGGTAAAGGATCCTGAGTTGACTCCCTCTTCTTCCCGCACGATCGCGCCGGCCAAGGGCAAGCTCGGCATCCTGACGCCCGGCATGGGCGCCGTGGCGACGACCTTCTACGCCGGCGTCGAAGCCGCGCGCAAGGGTCTCGCCAATCCGATCGGCTCGCTGACGCAGATGGCGACCATCCGCCTGGGCAAGCGCACCGAGCGCCGCGCGCCGATGATCAAGGACTTCGTGCCGCTGGCGGGCCTGAAGGACATCGTCTTTGGCGGCTGGGACCCGATTCCCGACGACGCCTACACCGCGGCCAACAAGGCCGGCGTGCTCGGCTACGAGCACCAGAAGGCGCTGAAGCCCTTCCTCTCGAAGATCAAGCCGATGAAGGCCGTCTTCGACCAGCACTGGGTGAAGAAGCTCGTGGGGACGCACGTCAAGAAGGGCAAGACCAAGCGCGACCTGGCGGAGATGCTGCGGCAGGACATCCGCGACTTCAAGAAGGACAACAAGCTGGACCGCGCCGTGGCGGTGTGGTGCGCCTCGACCGAGATCTTCCTGCGCGAGGGCCCGTCGCACCAGACGCTGCGGACGTTCGAGAAGGCGATGCTGAAGAACGACGCGACCATCGCGCCGTCGATGCTGTACGCGTATGCCTGCCTGATGGAAGACGTGCCCTTCATGAATGGCGCGCCCAACCTCACGGTGGACATCCCCGCGATGCTGGAGCTGGCCCTCGAGCGCGAGATCTGCGTGGGCGGCAAGGACTTCAAGACCGGCCAGACGCTGATGAAGACGGTGCTCGCGCCGATGCTGAAGGCGCGCATGCTCGGCCTGGCGGGATGGTACTCGACCAACATCCTCGGCAATCGCGACGGCGAAGTGCTGGACGATCCGGAATCGTTCAAGACCAAGGAAGAGTCGAAGCTAGGCGTGCTGGAACACATCCTCCAGCCGAAGATGTACCCCGAGCTGTACGGCAACATCTTCCACAAGGTGCGGATCAACTACTATCCGCCCCGCGGCGACAACAAAGAGGGCTGGGACAACATCGACATCTTCGGGTGGATGAACTACCCGATGCAGATCAAGGTCGATTTCCTGTGCCGCGACAGCATCCTCGCGGCGCCCATCGTGCTCGACCTCGCCCTCTTCACCGACCTGGCTCAGCGCGCGGGGATGAAGGGCATCCAGGAGTGGCTCTCCTTCTACTTCAAGAGCCCGATGGCGGCGAAGGGGCTCGACCCCGAGCACGACCTGTTCATCCAGCAGACCAAGCTCAAGAACACCCTTCGCTACCTCAAGGGCGAAGAGCAGATCACCCATCTCGGCATCGAATACTACGAAGAAGAGGAGTAACACCGGATGATGGCAGTGTTCCAGCAGGCGGCTGAACGGGTGGGCGGCGAGGCGAATCTCGTCCTGCCGGACCTCAACAGCGCGACGTTCTTCAACGGCATCGGCGGGCGCTCGCTCCTCATGGGCGGCCTGGCGGTGTGCGTCCTCGGGCTGCTCTTCGGCCTCATGAGCTACACGCGGCTGCGGAAGATGCCGGTCCACGCGTCGATGCTCGAGATCAGCGAGCTGATCTACGAGACCTGCAAGACCTACCTTCTCACCCAGGGCAAGTTCCTGCTGGTGCTGTGGGTCTTCATCGGCGCGATCATCACCTTCTACTTCGGGTCGCTCCAGCACATGGAAGCCCAGAAGGTGCTGATCATCCTCGGCTTCTCGCTGGTCGGCATCGCGGGCAGCTACGGCGTGGCCTGGTTCGGCATCCGGGTCAACACCTTCGCCAACTCGCGCACCGCCTTCGCGAGCCTGCGCGGCAAGCCGTATCCCTGCTACGACATCCCGCTCCAGGCGGGCATGTCGATCGGCATGCTGCTGATCAGCGTCGAGCTGCTGCTGATGCTGCTCATCCTGCTGTTCATTCCGGGCGACTACGCCGGCCCCTGCTTCATCGGCTTCGCCATCGGCGAGTCGCTGGGCGCGGCGGCGCTGCGCGTGGCGGGCGGCATCTTCACCAAGATCGCCGACATCGGCGCCGACCTGATGAAGATCGTCTTCAAGATCAAGGAAGACGACGCGCGCAATCCCGGCGTCATCGCCGACTGCACCGGCGACAACGCCGGCGACTCGGTCGGCCCGTCGGCCGACGGCTTCGAGACCTACGGCGTCACCGGCGTCGCGCTGATCTCGTTCATCCTTCTCGCCGTCACCGACGACCATGTGAAGGTGCAGCTGCTGGTCTGGATCTTCGTGATGCGCGTGATGATGGTCATCAGCTCGGGCCTGTCGTACTTCGTCAACGCCGCTATCGCGAAGGCCCGCTACCAGCACGTCGACAAGATGAACTACGAGGTGCCGCTCACCACGCTGGTGTGGCTCACCTCGATCGTGTCGATCATCATGACCTACGCGGTGTCGTACCTGCTGATCCCCGTGATCGGCGACAACCACACCCTGTGGTGGAAGCTCTCGACCATCATCACCTGCGGCACGCTCGCGGGCGCGGTGATCCCGGAGTTCGTGAAGGTCTTCACGTCGGTCCACTCGCGGCACGTCAAGGAAGTGGTGACGAGCTCGCGCGAGGGCGGCGCGTCGCTCAACATCCTCTCGGGCCTGGTCGCCGGCAATTTCTCGGCCTACTGGCTCGGTCTCGCCATGCTGACGCTGATGTCCGCGGGCTACCTGGTGAGCCTGCACGGCCTGGGCACCATCATGATGGCGCCGGCCGTCTTCGCCTTCGGCCTCGTCGCCTTCGGCTTCCTCGGCATGGGTCCCGTGACCATCGCCGTCGACTCCTACGGCCCGGTCACGGACAACGCGCAGAGCGTGTTCGAGCTCTCGATCATCGAGACGATTCCGGACATCGCCAAGGAGATCAAGAAGGACTTCGGCTTCGACGTCCAGTTCGAGAAGGGTAAGCACTTCCTCGAGGAGAACGACGGCGCCGGAAACACCTTCAAGGCGACCGCGAAGCCGGTGCTCATCGGAACCGCCGTCGTCGGCGCGACCACGATGATCTTCTCGATCATCCTCATGCTCACGCACGAGTTCACCGAGAACGTGAACAAGATCTCGATCCTCTACCCGCCGTTCCTGCTCGGCATGCTCGCGGGCGGCTCGGTCATCTACTGGTTCACCGGCGCCTCCACCCAGGCGGTCACGACGGGCGCTTACCGCGCGGTCGAGTTCATCAAGGCGAACATGAAGCTCGAGGTGGGCGTCGAGAAGGCGTCGGCCGAGGACTCGAAGAAGGTCGTCGAGATCTGCACGCTCTACGCGCAGAAGGGGATGTTCAACATCTTCCTCGTCATCTTCTTCGGCACGCTCGCCTTCGCGTGCGTCGAGTCCTACTTCTTCATCGGCTACCTCATCTCGATCGCGCTCTTCGGCCTCATGCAGGCGCTCTTCATGGCGAACGCAGGCGGCGCCTGGGACAACGCGAAGAAGATCGTCGGGGTCAACCTGAAGGAGAAGGGCACGCCGCTCCACGACGCGTGCGTCGTCGGCGACACCGTTGGTGATCCATTCAAGGACACGTCGTCGGTCGCGCTCAACCCGGTCATCAAGTTCACGACGCTGTTCGGGCTGCTCGCGGTGGAGCTGGCCATCGGCCTCCCGCGCACGCTGAGCCTGGTCCTGGCAGCCTGCTTCTTCGTGGTCTCGGCGTTCTTCGTGTGGCGCTCGTTCTACCGGATGCGTATCAGGAACTGATCGCGCCGCGCTCTCGCCGCGCCGCTCGCGGTCCTCGCTGAGCCAGCGCGGATGGCGGCTGGTTGCGGCTGTCATGGCTGCTGGAAGAACCCCGTGTCCGCGCTCGTCCCCGAGCGGACGAGTCGCGGCCCCGGGGTTCG
>JAYTEN010000266.1:0-3507 GCA_043735145.1 Gemmatimonadota bacterium
TCGGACCTGTGGATCCCGCTGTCCGTCCCGACGACCTTCCAGAGCTTCGAAGCGTTCCGGTCGTGGCTTCCGTCGCAGACCATCGCGCGCCTGCGCCCCGGCGTGCCGCGCGAAGCCGCCGCCGAGCGGGTGCGCGATCTGTGGCGCCGCGTGCCCGACCAGTTCAGGGAGTCCACCGGCGAGTACATCGCCCGGCCGATCCGGTCGCTCCAGGGCACGCTCGCGGGCGACCGGCAGAAACCGCTTCTCATCCTGCTGATGACGACTGGGCTGCTGCTGCTCATCGCCTGCGCCAACGTCACCAGCCTGATGCTGGCGCGGGGTGCGACCCGTCGCCGCGAAATCGCGATGCGCGCCGTCCTCGGCGCGTCGCGAGGCCGCGTCGCCGGCCAGCTGCTGGTGGAGAGCCTGCTGCTCGCCTGCGCCGGCTCGGCCGCGGGCATCCTCATCGCCTTCGCGAGCCTCGGGACGGTGCGCGCGCTGATGCCGGCATCGATGGCCGGGCTCGCGCCCCCCGCCGTGGACCTGCGGGTGCTCGGCTTCGCGGTTCTGCTCGCGTTGATCACCGGCCTCGCCTTTGGCCTCTGGCCCGCGCTCGGCGCGTCGCGCACCGACGCCAACGAAACGCTGAAGGCGTCCGGCGGCGGCGCGACGGCCGCCGGCGCGGGGCGCGTGCGGCGCGTGCTCGTCGCGGGCGAGCTCGCCGTCGCGCTGACGCTCCTCGCCGGCTCCGGGTTGATGCTGCGCAGTTTCCAGAAGCTGCTCGATACCGACCCCGGCTATCGCACCGATCACGTCGCCACCCTCGAGCTGACCTTCGCCGGCGTTTCCTCGCCCACCGGCGCCGCCGACCACCTCGCCGTGATCCAGCGAACGGTCGACCGCCTCGCCGCGATGCCGGGCGTCGAGTTCGTCGGCGTCGTGAACGACCTCCCGCTGCGCGGCTCCAGCGGCCTGCTGGTTTCGATGAGCCCCGAGGAGTGGCCGGCCGACTCGAACGCGTTCGCGCGCTACCTCCAGGCCTCGGCGGGCTACTTTCAGGCGTTAGGCATTCCGCTGCTCCGGGGCCGGCTGATGGCGGCGTCGGATACCCGCGAGGCTCCGCACGTGATCGTCGTCGGCGCCGCGCTGGCGCAGAAGTTCTGGCCGGGGCAGGATCCCGTCGGACGGCGCCTCAAGGAGCCGGGCCGCGGTTCCGCCGGCTCGGCGGGCCCGCCCTCGTACCGGACGGTCGTGGGCGTCGTCGCGGACGTGCGCGAGCTGAAGCTCGACGCCGATCCACCGCTCCAGATGTATTTCCCGGTCTCCGAGCAGACGCCGCAGAATGCCGCCATCGTGGTGCGCGGCAGCGCGTCCCCGGCCACGCTGCTGGGCTACCTGCGCACCGCCGCCCGCGAGGCGGCGCCGGCGCAACCCGTCTACAACGTGCGCATGATGGATGACGTCATGGCGGCGTCGCTCCTGCCGCGCCGGTTGAACACGCTGCTCATCAGCGCCTTCGGCGCGCTGGCGCTCTTCCTGTCGGTGGTGGGCGTTTACGGTGTGGTCGCGTACGGCGTGGCGCGCCGGACCCGGGAGCTCGGCATCCGCGCCGCGTTAGGTGCGACCGCCGGGAATCTCGTCAGGCTGGTGGCGGGTGAGTCGGCCCTGGTGGCGCTGGCCGGCATCGCCGCGGGGCTGGGCGGCGCATATGCCTTCTCACGGGCCCTGGCGAGCATGCTGTTCGAGGTGAAGCCGCAGGACACCGCGACCTTCATTGCCGCTCCCGCGATCCTCTTTGTCCTCGTGCTGATTGCGACCCTGATTCCCGCCCGGCGCGCCGCGAAGCTGAATCCCGTCGACGTGATGCGAACCGACTAGTTTGCGTCGTGGACCTCGAGCCGGTACGGATCGACAAGTGGTTGTGGGCCGCGCGGTTCTTCAAGACGCGCGGGCTCGCGGCCGACGCCATCGAGGGCGGCAAGGTGGACGTCAACGGCGCGAGGGCCAAGCCGTCGAAGGTGGTGCGGCCCGGCGACCAGGTCCGGGTGCGCATCGGGCCCTTCGAGCACCTGGTGACGGTGCTTGGCCTGGCGGCGCGGCGCGGGCCGGCGTCGGAAGCGGCCGCTCTCTATGTGGAAGACCTGGTCTCGAAGGCCGGCCGCCTCAAGCTCGCTGAGGCGCACCGGCTGGCGAGCCAGTCGTTCTCGCACGGGGAGGGGAAGCCCTCCAAGAAGGAGCGGCGCGACATCACCCGCCTGCGGGGCCGCGACTGACGGACGCCCCTGTCGCGGAGGCAGGGCCCGCAGCACCTTTGTCAGCGCATGTCGAAGAAACTCATCGTGCTATTCGTCGTGGCGTTCGTGGACATGATCGGCTCGGTCATGATCCTCCCGCTGCTGCCCTTCTACGCCACCGACCTGGGCGCCAGCGCCACGATGGTCGGATTGCTGGTGTCCGCCTTCTCGCTGGCACAGTTGCTCTGCGCGCCCGCCTGGGGCCGCATGTCCGACCGGCTCGGCCGGCGCCCGGCCATCCTGGTCGGCCTCGGTATCACGGCCGTTTCGTACCTCGTCTTCGCGTTCGCCAACACGGTGATGCTGCTGTTCCTCTCGCGCTTCGTGCAGGGCATCGGTGCCGGCACCATCGGCGTGGTGCAGGCCTACGTCGTGGATGCGAGCCCGCCGAGCGAGCGCACCAAGTCGCTGGGCTGGCTGACGGCCGTCACCTCGGCCGGAGCGGTGGCCGGCCCGGCCCTCGGCTCGGCGCTGATCGCCCTCGGCATGCACCTGCACATCGCGCACGACGGACGCGCGCTGCCGGGGCTCGCCGCGGCGGGACTCGCGATGCTCACCTCGATCTTCGCGTGGCGCTACCTCACCGAATCGCGCGGTACCCGCGAGTCGCTCTCGGCCGAGATGCCGATGCCCCACAAGACCGCGACCACCGGTCGCGGCGCCGTGAGGCACGTGCTGACGGGGTGGAATGAACCCGCGCCACGGCTGATCTGGATCTACGCCATCGCAATCGGCGCGTTCTACGGGACCGGTCCCGTGGTGCCGCTGCTCTTCCAGGAGCGCTTCGGCCTCACGTCGCGGGGCGTGGGATTCATCTTCGCCTATCTCGGCGGCATCGGCGTGATCGTCCGGGCGGGATTTCTCGGCAAGGTCGTGGATCGCTTCGGCGAGGCGCGGCTCTCACGCGCCGGAATCGTCATTCTCGCCGCGGGGCTGGCCACCACCGCCTCGGCGCACACGTGGCCGGTGCTCTTCGTCGGCCTGACGCTGATGCCGCTGGGCACCGCGTTTCTCTTTCCGTGCATCGGCGGCATCCTCTCGCGAGTGGTGCCGAGCGGGCAGCGGGGGCTGTACTTCGGCGTGCAGCAGACCTTCGGGGGCGTGACCCGCGTGGTGTTCCCGATCGCCGCCGGCATCCTGATGGATCACGTCTCGCGCGCCAGCCCGTTCTGGATCGCGAGCGTTCTCGTGCTCGCGACGTTGCCGCTGGCCATGTCCATCCGGATGCCCG
>JAYTEN010000267.1:0-3767 GCA_043735145.1 Gemmatimonadota bacterium
CCGGATTGCTTGTTGAGCATCGAGTCGATGTCGGCGAGGCTCAGTCCTTCCTTCGCGGCAATGAATTCCAGGACCGCGGCGTCGATGTCGCCGGACCGCGTCCCCATCACCAGGCCTTCCAGCGGCGTGAATCCCATCGACGTATCGACCGATCGCCCCGCCACGATGGCACAGGCCGACGCGCCGTTGCCGAGGTGTAGGGTAATGATCTTCGTGCCTTCGCGGGTCCGGCCGGTGAGCTGACGATACCGGTAGGCGATGTAGCGGTGCGACGTCCCGTGAAAACCGTAGCGCCGCACGCCATACCGGCGATACAGCTGATACGGGATCGCGTACAGGTGCGCCCGCTCCGGAAGGCTGTGATGAAATGCCGTATCGAAGACCGCGACCTGCGGGATGCCGGGTCCCAGCGCCGCCCGGGCCGCGGCGATGCCGCGGAGGTTGTGCGGATTGTGCAGCGGCGCCAGCTCGATGAGGTCCTCGAGTGCGCGCGTCAGCGCATCGTCGATGCGGATCGAGTGACCGAAGCGCTCGCCGCCATGGACCACGCGGTGACCCACCGCCTCGATCTGCGCCACGCGCGTGATCGGCACTCCGGATTCCGCACTGGTGAGCCACGTGACGATGTACTCGACCGCGGCCGAGTGATCGCGAAGACTCACCGCCTGCTTGGATGGCGGCCTTCCCTCGGCCGCGAGGGTCACGATCGCTTCGCCGCCGATGCGCTCGATCTGTCCGCGCCCGAGTCGCCGGTCGCGCGCCTCGGCGATAGCTGGCCCGTCGGTGTCGACGAGCTGGAACTTGATCGTCGACGACCCGACGTTGAGAACCAGGATGTGCATCTCTCGATCATGGACCGGCGCCCCGCTGGGCGCAAGCCGCGGAACTCGCCGCGACGCCGCGCGCGCCGTAGGTTGTGATCACGCGGCTGTTCGACTCATGGGGAGCGGCACAAGTCACCGGAGGTATCATGAAGTCGCCTCGCTTTTCCGTGTCCACGCGGGTTGCCGCGCTGATGGCGCCATTGCCTGCGGCGCTGGTCCTCGCGACTACGCCGCTCCTCGCGCAGCAACGCCCATTCGACTGGACTCCGGTCGAGACCGCGATCGGCCGCTCCGGGACGGCGCAACCAGGCGATGTCTACCGATTCAGTTTTCCCCGCGCGGATTTCGACGTCCGCATCGGCGACGTCCGGCTGCTGCCGGCTCTCGCGCTGGGGTCCTGGGTCGCCATGAAGATGGACGGGACCATGGCTGTCGCCATGGGGGACCTCGTCCTGGCCGACAGTGAGGTCACGCCGGTCCTCATTCGCCTCCAGCAGGGCGGGATCGAGCAGATGGCGATCCATCATCACGTGCTGCACGAATCGCCGCGCGTGCTGTACGTGCACATTCACGCCCACGGCGATCCGGTGGCGATCGCGTCGGCCGTGCGCGCCGTCCTGGCGCTCACCGGCACACCGGCGGCGCGAGCGCCCGCCGCAGCCGGGGCGCTCGACTTCGACACGGCACAGGTGGCCGCGGCGCTGGGCTACACGGGCCGTGCGAGTGGCGGGGTGTACCAGGTCAGCGTGCCGCGGGCCGAGACGATCCGCGACGGCGACTTCGCGGTGCCGCCATCGATGGGCGTTGCCACCGCGATCAACTTCCAGCCCACCGGCGGCGGCCGCGCGGCCATCACCGGCGACTTCGTGCTGCTGCCGGACGAGGTCAACCCGGTCATCCGGGCGTTGCAGCAGAATGGCATCGAGGTGACGAGCCTGCACAGTCACCTGCTGGGGGAAGCGCCGCACGTGCTCTTCCTGCACTTCTGGGCGAACGACGACGCGGTGCGCCTCGCGCGCGGGCTGCGCGCGGCGATCGGCCTGACGAACTCCGCGCCCCCGACCCGCTGATCAACCGGCACGTCGCGCAAGGCAGCGGTCCCGGCTCCGGCCCCAAGCAAAAGGTCCAGCCTGCCCCCTGGCAGACTGGACCTCGGCACATCATGACCGAACGGCGCGGAATTGCCTCGGTCAGTCGTTCACACGATCCTACCGGCTACGGGCAATCCGCGCCTTGGGTTGGCCATTCGACACTGGATCACCTCCTCCGTTGCAGGGTTCTTGCCGAGGGGACTGCTTACCACTACTAAACTAGTAAAATGGAACCGGGCAAAGTTCAAGAGCCGGCGGCCGCCGCGGGCGACGCCGTCGAAGACGTCGACACGCCGGCCCTGCTGGTCGATCTCGACGCCTTCGAGGCCAACCTGCGCCTCATGGCGGATCGCGCCGCGGCCGCGGGCCTGCGGCTGCGGCCCCACGCCAAGACGCACAAGAGCGCGGCGGTCGCGCTGCGCCAGATGGCCCTGGGCGCCGTCGGCGTCTGCTGCCAGAAGGTCAGCGAAGCCGAAGCGCTCGTCGCGGCCGGCGTCGGCGACATCCTCGTCAGCAACGAAGTCATCGACCCGCGCAAGCTGGATCGCCTCGCCCGGCTGGCCGCCGCGGCGCGCATCGCCATCTGCGTGGACAGCAAGGAGGGGATTCGCGCGCTCAGCCAGGCCTGCGGCCGCCACGATGCGCGGATGGATGTGCTGGTCGAGATCAACGTCGGCGGCGACCGCTGCGGCGTCGAGCCGGGAGCGCCGGCCCTCGCCCTCGCGCACGCGATCGGGGCGTCGACATCACTACGGTACACGGGACTCCAGGCGTACCACGGCCGGGCGCAGCACATCCGCTCGTGGCAGGAGCGGCGCGCGGCGATCGCGCATGCGGCCGACGCGGCGGGGCGCACCCGCGACCTGCTGGCATCCCACGGCTTCGCCGGTGACACGATCACCGGCGGCGGAACGGGGACGCATCCCTTCGAGTTGGCCAGCGGCGTGTACACCGAGTTGCAGGCGGGCTCGTACATCTTCATGGACGCCGACTACGGCCGCAACCTGGACGAAACCGGCGAGGCCCGATCACCGTATCGACAGAGCCTCTTCGTCTACGCGCAGGTGATGAGCATGCCCGGCCGGCGCTACGCCATCCTCGACGCGGGCCTGAAAGCCCTGGCCTTCGATTCCGGGATGCCTCTCGTGCACGGACAGCCTGACCTCACCTACTGCCGGCCCTCCGATGAGCACGGCATGCTCGATCTCGGCGTCACCGACGGGGGCCTGCGCCTGGGCGACAAGGTGAGGCTCATCCCCGGCCACTGCGATCCGACGGTCGGCCTGTATGACTGGATCGTGGCGTTTCGGAAGGAACAAGTGGAGGCAGTATGGCCGGTCGATGCCAGAGGTGCGTTACGCTGATTTCCCGTATATTCTCCGCCATGCCTTTTCGCCGACATGGAGTTTTGCCTGCCCTCGCAATCGCGATCCTGCTGACCGCCTGCGCCGGCCGCACGCGACCGCAGGCGTCGCCGCTCCAGCCGTCCAGCGATTCGATCGCGCGGCTCGAAGCGCAGTACCACGCGAACAGCGACTCGGCGCACATGCGCTTCACCGACGCGGACGTCCACTTCATCACCGGGATGATCGGCCACCACGCGCAGGCGCTGGTCATGAGCGCGCTGGTCCCGGACCGCACCACCAACGGGTCGGTACGGACGCTGGCGTCGCGGATCATCAATGCGCAGCGCGACGAGATCGCCCTCATGCAGCAGTGGCTCCGCGAGCGGGGCCAGCCGGTGCCCGAGCCGGACCCGCGCGGCATGGCGATGGCCGGCATGGACCACCCGATGCTGATGCCCGGCATGCTGACGCCGGACCAGCTCCAGCAGCTCGGCGCCGCCCGCGGC
>JAYTEN010000268.1:0-2897 GCA_043735145.1 Gemmatimonadota bacterium
AAGCTGATCGACCTGCTGCCGGTGGTGCGCAACAACGTCTACCACGTCGATTTCCGCGGCAGCTTTTCATTGAAGGCGATTCTGGAGCCGCTGGTCCCCGAGCTGACCTACAAGGACCTGGCGATCGTTGACGGCCAGCTGGCGAGTGTGGAGATCGCGCGCCTGCTGTTCGTCGCGCACCGGATTCCGGTCGAGGAACGCGAGCAGCTGCGGAATGATCTGCTGGCCTACTGCCAGCAGGACACCTGGGCAATGGTCAAGCTGTTGCAGCGGTTGCGCGAGCTTTCGTAGGGGGGGCCCCGTGGCCGCCCGTGGTGGGGGCGGAGATACGCGGCCTAGCTGATGAGGCGCTGGAATCGCGGCTCGCCGCGCAGCGGCGCGAAGACGGGATCGATCCGCAGCCAGCCCGGCGTGAGGTCGCCGGGCACCTTGAGCAACGGCTCGATCAGGTCCAGCGCGCGCGCGTTCTGGCCCGCCTGGATGAGGATGCGGGCGACCTGGTACTTGTAGTAAGGCCCGGTCACCGCGTCCAGCGACGTCTCGCGAAGCGCGAGCGACCGGTCCGCCGCGCGAATCGCCTCCGCCTTCCGGCCCGCCAGCACCAGCGCGCGACCCAGCAGCTCGGTGAGTTGCGCATCGTCCGGGAACGGGCGCAGCTGCTCCTCGAACGCCATGCGCGACGAATCGCCGTAGGCGCGCGCCCGGGACGAGTCGCCCATGAGCCGATAGGTCGCGCCCACCTTGAGCGCCCACATGCCGCGGTCGTTGTCGAAATCCGACAGCCGCAGCCGCGTGACGCGGGGCCGGATGTCGTCAGGCAACACCCACATCATTTCCTGGTAGATCGCAAAGCGCGCCACCACCGCCATCGTGTCGAGGTGCTGAAGCGCCGCGGCGATGACGGCGCGGGCCCCGGCCAGGTCGCCCTGCCCCAGGAAACTCGCGGCCTTTCCCTGTACCAGCGCGAGGTTCGTCGGCGCCATGGCCATGGCGCGGTCGAACTCCGCGATCGCCTCGGCATACCGGTGCTGCTCGTGATAGGCATAGGCCAGGGACCTGGCGGTGCCCACCGACCGCGGGTCGATTTTCCTGGCCTGCTGGAGGTGCGCGAGTGCTTCCGCCCAGCGCCCGAGCGCGCGCTCGGTGCCGGCCGACGCGGTCAGCAGCGCGGCATGGTTTGGCGCGACACTCAGGCCGGCTGCGAATTCAACGAGCGACGCCGCGTAGTCCTTGCGGATGGTCCGCAGGTAGATGCCCTTCGCGAGGTGGCCCTCGGGCCGGTTCGGGGCGAGGGCGAGCGCCCGGTCCGCCGCTTCGCGGCAATGCTCGACGCCCGACACCGTCGGCGCGGACGCGTTCAGGAAACACTCGGCGCGCGCGAGCTGGGCCCATGCCTCGACGAACGACGAATCGAGCGCCACGGCCTGCTCGTAGTACGCCAGTCCGCGCCGCATCGGCACCGCATCGGACGCGCTCATGCTCTGCGTCGCTTCCTCGCCGCGCAGGAACGCGTCGTAGGCGGCGACATTGTCGGTCGGCTTTTCCTGGAGTCGTTGCCGGGCGCTGGCGCCCAGCGCGACATCCAGCTCCTGAGCGACGCGCGCGGCGATGCCGGCCTGCACCTGGAAGACGTCGCTCAGCGTGGTATCGAACGCCTGCTGCCAGCGGGTCGAGCTGGTGGCGACCGCGATCAGCTCGGGCGTCACGCGCACCCGCCGCGTGGCCCCCTCGCCCTCCCACCGCACCGTTCCGGTGAGCAGGTATTCGACACCCAGCTCGCGGCCGATCTGCTCGGGCGTCTTGGTCGAACCCTTGTACTGGCCCGCACTGGCGCGCGCGGTGACCTGGAGGCCCGGCACGGCGGACAGCTTGCCCCGGATCTCGTCGGTGATGCCGGCGGCGAAATACTCGTCCGTGGCAGCGCCCTGGTTTTCGAACGGCAGGACCGCCAGCCGCTTGGTGGACGCATCGGCACCCTGCCCTCGGCGCCAGGCGAACAGCGCACCGATGCCCAGCAGCAGGCCGAGCACGAATACCGCCAGCACCGGAGAGACGCGCACCCGGCGGCGCGACGCGCCCGCCGCCGGCGCGGCGGTGGGCGCGCTGATGACTTCGCTGCTGGGCGTCGGCGACTCGGCGGCCCCGAGCGCGCGAGCAAAGTCCGCGGCCGTCGCGAACCGGTCGGCCGGGACCCGCGCCATGGCCTTCGCAATCGCGGCGTCGATGGCCGCGCTGACCGCCGCGCGGCGTGGCTGGATCGGGCGCGGCGAATCGGTCAGCACCTGCGCGATGATGGCCTGCGCGGTGGGTCCGGTGAACGGTGGCTCGCCCGCCAGCATCTCATACAGCACACAGCCCAGCGCGTAGACGTCGGACCGGGCATCGATGTTCTTGTCGCCGCTGGCCTGTTCGGGGCTCATGTACGCCGGCGTCCCGATGGACATGCCCGTCTGCGTCAGGGATCCGGCGCCGCCCAGCGCGCGCGCGATGCCGAAGTCGGCCACCAGCGCGTGCGCTTCCGACAGCATGATGTTTTCGGGCTTGATGTCGCGGTGGATCACGCCGTGGCGGTGCGCGTAGTCGAGCGCACCGGCCACCTCGCGGGCGATGCGCAGGGCATCGGCGAGGGGCAGCTGGCGTTCGCGGTCGAGCCGGTCGCGCAAGCTCTCGCCCTCGATGAAGGGCATCGCGAACCACAGCTGGCCGTCCCCGGCGGTGCCGGAGTCGTACACCGTGAGAATGTGGGGATGCTGGAGCCGGGCGGCGGTATGGATCTCCCGCTCGAAACGCTCGGTGCCGAGCGAGGCCGCGATCTCGGGGTGCAGGACCTTCAATGCCACGGGGCGGTCATGCCGGATGTCGTGCGCGAGATACACGACGGCGAACCCGCCACGGCC
>JAYTEN010000269.1:0-22274 GCA_043735145.1 Gemmatimonadota bacterium
TGCCGCCGGGCGAGGGCGACGCCGTGCGCGCGACGATGTGGTAGCCCGGGACCGTCGCGGCCTGCGGCAGCGTGATGTAGCGGACGCCGAGCAGGTTCCACAGGCGCGGCGAGTACAGGTTGCGCCACACGTTCTTGCCGCCCAGCAGCTCGTCGTAGTTGTGCATCTCGTTGCCGTGGTGTCCCAGAACGTTAGGCACCATGTTGCCCATGAGGAAGGCGTACGGATAAGTCGTGCCGCCATCCTGGAGTGGCAGGTCGAGCGCCCGATACGGCATCGGCGTCTGCTGCATGTGGCGGATCACGTCGTCGGGCGCGTACAGCTCGGGCTGGCCCGGCGACCATTGGAACGAACGCCGCGCGTTGAGGAACAGGTCGCCGCTGACGATCACGACCAGTCCCAGGGCCAGCGCCGCCGCCGGTACCCTGCCCTTGAGGTATCCCAGGCCGAGCCCCGCGGCGGCCGCGGCGGCGATGGCGGCGATCACCGCGCCGGCGTTGATGATGCCCCGCATGTCGAGGACCGCCGGGTAAGCCGCGCCGGCGAGCGTTGCGGCCAGCCCCGCCCAGCCGCCGCTGACGCCGAGCACCAGCAGCACCGCCGCGCCGATCAGGACGCCCCACAGGACCTTCGCGCCTTCGCGCCGTTCGAGCCGCTCGACGCCGAAGGCCGCGAAGCAGGCAAAGACGAACGTGGGAATGAAGAACGCCATGCCGGCGGCGCGCGTGACCTTCACACCCGGGACGATGGCGTACCACAGCCGGTAGAACGGCGTCGCGGGGCCCAGCGCCACCAGCACGAACAGCAGCCAGATGCCGCCCAGGAAGAGCGCCAGCTTGCGGCTCGGCGGCCGCGCCACGCCCACCGCCACCAGCGCGAGAACCGCCGCGCCGACGTACTCGGAGTGCAGCTTGGCGCCGCCCGGCCAGTAGGTGCCCCAGACGGTGGAACCGGTGAAGGTCGCCGTCAGCCAGTCGAGGATGTTGGCCGGCGGCATCGCGTACGAGGTCGCATACTCCCAGCCCTGGTTGCCGGCGATGCGGGCCGAGTACGCCGAGTACTTGATGAAGGGGAGGTACTGGATCATCGCGGTGCCGAAGCCGAGCCCCACCGCGCCGGCCGCGAGGCCGAGGGCGATCCAGCGCGCCCGGGGAAGCTCGGGGCGCTGCTCGTCCGCGAAGCAGAGGTAGAGGGTGAAGAGGCCCGCAAAGATCAGCGAGTACTGGGTCATCTGCGTCTGCGGGCTCAGCAGGTCCAGGCCGACGATCAGCGCGACGAGGCCGTAGCCCTCGATGCGGCGGTTGCGGATGGCCAGCAGCAGTCCGGTCAGGAGCAGCGGGAGCAGCGCCGACACGGCCATCTTGCCGTCGTGGCCGGGACTGACCTGCGAGGCGACGATCCCCGAGAGCTGGTAGGCCAGGCCGCCGACGACCGAGGCCGTCCACGTCCGCCCGAGCTTGCGTAGAAAGAGGTAGGTAAAGAGGCCGGCAAGCAGGAGGTGAATCGCGAAGACGGCGTTGAGGGTCTGGTCGGCCCGCAGGAAGAGCCGCAGGAAGCTGGTCGGATAGAAGATGTCGCCGTGCATTGCCCCCACGAACGGCAGGCCGCCGAACATGTAGGGATCCCACAGTGGAATGCTGCCGGTGCGGTGGAATTCGCTGGCCCAGAAGGTCCGGAACGGGAGGCCGGTCCAGGTCTGGTCGCTGTACGCGCCGCCCAGGAACTGGCCCTGGAGCATCGGAAAACACAGCACCGCGACCCACACGCACAGGATGGCAATGGCGAGAAGGGTCGGAAAGGGCGGCGTGTACGCGGTGGTGGCGTTCGGGGTGGCTTCGCGGCTCATGCGTATAATCTAGATGATTCGAGCATAAATCTGCTCGAACCGCTGCGCGATGGAGTCGGGGGATAATTCCTGGCGCAGTCTCGCGCCGGCCCCAACCGCCGCGAGCCGGACGGCCGGCTCGGAGAGGCAGCGCGCCAGCGCCGCGCCGACGGCGGCGGGGGTCGGCGACACGAGGAACGATCCCTCCCCGTCGCGCAGCAGGTCGAGCACCCCTCCCCCATCGGAGGTCGCGACCACCGGCGTGCCCAGCATCTGGGCTTCCGCCGCGGCGAGCCCCTGCCCTTCGCGTTCCCCGAGAAAGGCGGTGACGGCGGCCTCGCGGACGAGGCGCGGCACCTCCGCGTCGGGCACGACCCCCAGGAATGTCACGTTCTCCAGTCTGAGCGACCGCACCTGCGCCTCGAGTTCGGCGCGGGCGGGCCCGTCACCGACGACCGTCACCGGCACCTTCAGCCCGGCCGTCTGAATGGCGTCGAACAGCAGGTGAACCCGCTTCTGTCGCGTCAGCCTGCCCAGGTAGACGATCCCCGCGCCCGTCGATTCTGGCGCCCCGGAAAACCGGCCGACGTCGACGGGAACGGGCACCACCGCGATGTCGAGGTTGGTGCCGAGGAGCCGCCGTGTTTCGGCTGCCAGAAAGGTGGTCAGCGCCGTCACCTGGGCGGCGCCGCCCAGCACCCGCCGCGCCAGCATGCGCGCGGGCACGCTCTTCATCGTGGCGACATCGGTTCCCATGAGCGTGATGACGGTGGGCGGCAGCGATGCCCCGGTGATGGCCCATCCGCCGGGAACCCACCAGAAGGCGTGCACGACGTCAGCGTTGATGCGGCTGGCTTCACCGCGTGCGGCGGCGCGCAGGGCGCGGACGAGGGACAGGAAGGCCCACGCGCCGCTCACGGAGGCTGCGGCGGCGCTCATGTCGCCGGTGTATGCGAGGTTTTCGCGCTGGGGAGATGCGTAGCGCACCTGGACGACGTCGAGGCCGCCGAGCGAAAAGCGGCGTGCCTCCCCACGGTCCGAGGGGGTGACGACGGTGATGGTGTGCCCGCGCTGGACCAGGGCTTCGCCGAGCCGCAGCAGGAACGAGCCCGGCACGTCGCCGGCCCGGCGGGGAAACGAATGAGCGACCATCACCAGGCGCATGAACTTCTCCGCGCGCTGGCCGTCACTTGATGAAGTCGACCCAGCCCGCCTCGTTGGCAGCGATACCGATGCTTCCGTCCGGGAGGAAAGCTATACGCCGGACGGTGCCTCCGGTGAGGATCGTGCGCACGATCGTCTGGGAGACGGGATCGATCACGTGGATGCGCTGGCCGAAATAGCTGGTGCCGACGTACAGCAGTCCCGTGGCGGGGTTGCGCGCGAGGCTGAAGCCGCCGCCGCCGGGAAGCGGGATGCCGTTCACGAGCGTCCCGCTCGCCAGGTTCCAGATCTGGAGCTGGCCGACTTCGTTGGCGACGTAGAGCTGGCTGCCGTTCGCCGACACCAGCAGCGCCTGCGGAATGCCGCCGATCGTCAGCGTCCGGACGACGGTCCGGGTGCGCAGGTTGATTTCGGCGACGGTGCCCGCGGCCACGGAATTAGCAAAGACCGTCGTGTCGCCCCGGAAGGCGAGCGAGTTGGTGTACGATGGCACCGGAATCGAATCGCTCACCGTCAGCGACGCGAGCCGCACGATGTACAGCTTTCCGTTGTCGGTGCCGACCAGCAGGAGGGAGTCTCCGGGCGGCACGCCCACCGACAATACCGTGCCGCTGAAGTTCAGGGTGCTGGTGACGGCATCGCTGGCCGGGTTGATGACGCTCACCGAGTTGCTGCCCTGGTTGCCGACATAGGCCTGCGTGCCGGCCTTGTTCAGGGCGATCGAGCTGGGGGTCGAGCCCACGGCCACGGAGGCGGCGCCGGTCATCGCGCCTAGGTTGAGCCGGTACACCGTCGCCGTATCGAGGCGCGTGACGAACGCGGCGCCTCCCGACAACATGACCACAGCGAAGGGCGTCCGGGTCACCGGCAGCCGCGCCACCACAGCGGTGATCCGCACACTGTCGCGGCCGCCGCCGCTGGCTGCGACCACATAGACCGAGCCCGACGTCTTGCGCGTCACCGTTCCCGTCGCGCCGGTCGCGAACACGGAGGTATCGCGCGCCGTGAAGGTGACGGGCGCCGTCACCGTCGCGCCTGCGCCGTTCTTGACGATGGCCGTGAGATGGGCGGACTGGGCGCCGGTGATGAAGGTCGTGTCCACCGTCACGGTGACGATGTTGTTCGAGGCGACGAGCGGCACGACGACCGCCGTCGCGGTCCCGCTGCTCACCGTGATCGAGACGACGCCCGGCGCGAAGGTCGTCACCAGCCCGGTTGTATTGACCCTGGCGACGCTGGTGTCACTCGACGTGAAGGTCACCGGCAGGTTCAGGGTCGCGCCGAGGTCGTCGAGGACCGACACGGTGAGCTGCTGGGTGCCGGGCACGGCGAGGTTGATGACGGCCGGCGTGACCTGGAGGTGCGCCGCGGGCCCGCCGCCTCCGTCGGTCGACGACGAACAGGCGGCGAGCGCCGCCACGGCAAGTGTCTGCAAAATCGATCGAACTGACATGGGCATCAGGCTCCCGCGACCTCTCCGGGATCAGGAAATCAATACTGCGTCGCACCCTAACGGCTTCGGAAATGAAGCCATTCTGGCGGCACCGGGCAAGAGGGCCGGGGGTGGCGTAAGCCTCTGCTACGCCCCTATCTTGCGCCACCATTCCAACTTAGAGGGCTGCTGATGAGCTGGACGTCGAAGCGGGTGGCAGTGACGGGTGCCGGAGGCTTCATCGGCAGCCACTTGGCGGAGGCCCTCGTCCGCGCGGGAGCGGAGGTCACGGCCGTCGTCCGCTACAATTCGCGCAGCGACGACGGGAATCTCCGGCACCTGGAGGCCGGCGTCCGGGACGCCCTGAGAATCCATCGCATCGACCTCGCCGACGTCGACGCCACGCGCGAGACGCTCAAGGACGCCGCCGTCATTTTCCACCTGGCCGCCTTCGTCGGTATCCCCTATTCATACCAGAACCCCCACGATACGGTGCTCAACAACGTGCTCTCGACGCTGAACGTCCTCGGCGTCGCGCGGGAGAGCGGCCTCGAGAAGCTGGTGCAGACGTCGACCAGCGAAGTGTACGGATCGGCGCTCCAGGTGCCGATTCCCGAGACCCATCCGCTGCAGCCGCAGTCCCCGTATTCGGCGAGCAAGATTGCCACTGATCACATCGCGCTCAGCTACCACTACTCCTTTCAGGTTCCCGTCGCCGTGGTGCGGCCCTTCAATACCTTCGGCCCCCGCCAATCCGCCCGGGCGGTCATCCCCTCGGTGATCACGCAGGCGCTGACCGGAAAACAGGTCAAGGTCGGCACCACCACCACCACCCGCGACTTCACATTCGTGGAAGACACGGTCCGCGGATTTCTCCTGGCGGGCGCGTCGCCGGCCTCGGTCGGACAGGTGATCAACATCGGAACCGGGCGCGAGATCGGCATCTCCGACGCGATCGAGAAGATCATCGCGATCGTCGGCAAGGACGTCCCGGTGCTGCGCGACGAGGGTCGCATCCGGCCCGAGCAGAGCGAGGTCTCGCGCCTCTGCGCCGACATCAGCCGCGCGGAAGCCCTGCTCGGCTACCGGCCGACGGTGACGTTCGAGGAAGGCGTGCGGCGGACCGTCGCCTGGATCGCCGAGCACCTCGATGAGTACAAGCCCGAGGCGTACGCGATATGAAAGCCGTCGTGCTGGCGGGCGGCCAGGGAAACCGCCTGCGGCCGTACACCTTCACCGTGCCCAAGCCGCTGCTGCCGCTGGGCGACCGCCCGCTCCTCAACTACATCATCGACCAGCTCGCCCGCTGCGCGATCACCGACATCATTCTCGCCCTCGGCTACCAGGCGGAGCTGATTCGCGCCTATTGCGGCGACGGCAGCCGCTTCGGCGTCCGCATCCAGTACGTGCTGGAGGAACAGCCCCTCGGCACCGCCGGGCCGCTGGCGCTGTGCCGGCCCCTGCTCGACCCCGGCGAGGACTTTCTGCTGATGAACGGCGACATCGTGACGAAGCTGGATTTCGGGCAGCTGGCGCGATTTCACGCGCAGCAGGCCGCGCAGCTCACCATCGGCTACGTGCACCACACGTACCAGAGCCCGTTCGGTGTCCTGCAGCTCGACGGCGACGACGTCACCGGAATCGTGGAAAAGCCGTCCATCAGGCAGCCGGTGAGCGCGGGCATCTACTGCATCTCGCCCGGCGCGGCGCAACTGGTCCAGCCCGGCACCGTGATGACGATGCCCGAGCTGGCCGATCGGGTGCGGGCCGGTGGCGGAAGAGTCGCCGCCTACGAGATCAGGGAATTCTGGCGCGCCCTCGAGACCCGGGACCACTTCGAGGCGGTGCTCAAGGAAGAGGAGATTCTGCCGTTGCTGGAGGCTCCGCGCCCATCACGGCCGGCTGGGCCGGGATCAGCATAACGACCAGCGCGGCGAGCAGCTCCGTCACGGTCAGCAGGATGCGCGAGCCGACGGTGACCACGAAGGCCGCCGACGGGCCAAGCGGCAGCACCAGCATCGCGTAGATCGCCCCTTCGCGTACCCCGAGTCCTCCCGGCGTAATGACGACCAGCAACCCCGCGAGATAGCTCGCGGTCATCGCGCCGATCGCCGCGGTCAGCGGCAGCACCGCCTCCCCCAGTACACCCTGGATGAAGAAGTACAGCGCGATGCCGTAGGCCACCCATCCCAGCATGGTCACGCCGGCCGACAGCAGCAGCGGGCCGAGCGACACCGGATCGACGCGGATGTCGCGGCCGGTGAGCCGCCGCAGCAGGCGGGACAAGGCGAGCACCGCGGGCGGCCAGGCGAGCGAGACGGCAATAAGGATTGCGACCATGCCGATGGCCGCGACCAGGCCCGGCTGGCTCTGCGGCGCCGTGACGCCAGCCACCAGCGCCCCGGTGGCGATGGCGAGCAGCTGCACCACGACGGCGGAGCCCGCGGCTGCCCAGGGTGAGACGCCGGCGCGGCGCGCCATGGCCGCCATGCCCGCGATCTGCCAGACCTTCCCCGGCACGTACCGCGCGAGGTTGGAGAGGCACCAGATGCGCGCGGCTTCGGGATAGGCGAGCCGTTCCTTCCAGCCGAGCAGCACCGCGCGCCACGCGGAGATGAGCATCGCGTACGCCGCGAGCACGATCGCGGCCGACACGGCGAGGGCGACGGGGTCCAGGTGGATGGCGGCGCGGGAGCCGCGAATCGCATCCCAGTTGCGGACCATCGACCGCCCGACAAAAAACAGAACCGCGGCCGCGATCGCCAGCTGCGCCGCCACCCATAGCTTGCGCACCTACGCTCCCGATACGCGTGTCTGCGACAAGCGCGAGCTCCGCGTCCGGCTGTAGATGGCCTCGAACTGCTCGGCGATTTTCTCGGGGGAGCGCCGCTCCGCCAGCGCCCGCCCGGCGCGCCAGGCGCCGACCCGGAAGCGCTCCTCCGCCATGACCACGCGGATCGCGCCCGCCAGCGAGGCCGGGTTGTTCGGGGGGACGATCATCCCGGCGTCGGGATCGTACAGCAGATCGGGAATGGAGCCCGACCGCGTCGCGACCACCGGGACTCCCTGGGTGAGCGCCTCGGCGACCACGAGGCCGAGCCCCAGGTCGGCGCCCGGCATGACGAAGACGCGCTTGTCGCGGAGGTGTCCGGCGACCAGCTCGGGGGCGACGAAGCCGGTGAAGGTCACGTTGAGGCCCAGCGCGCGCGCCTGCGCCTTGAGCACCGGCCGCTCGGGGCCGTCGCCCACGATCGTGAGATCCACCGGCCGGCCTTCGCGCTTGAGCAGGGCGAGGGCGTCGAGCAGGTAGCTCACGCCCTTCTCTTTCGTAAGGCGGCCGACGAAGATGGCGCCGTGCCGTGCCGCGTCCGGGTCCGCGGACACGCCGAGGGCGAGCGGCATCGGCGTGAGCGGGATCATGTTGGCGGGCACACCGAGGGTCGCCGCGGCTTCGGACGCGAGCAGTGAGGACACCGCCGTGACCCGGGCAGCGGGTTCGAGCACGGAGCGCATCAGGCGGCGGGTGAACGGCAGCCGCTGCGCCAGCGCGACGTCGGATCCCTGGAGGGTGACGACGTAGGGCCGCCCGCCGCGACTCGCGCGCTGGACGGCGAGGCCGCCGGGAATCCACCAGTGGGCGTGGATGACGTGCGCCGAGGTCGCGCGCACCTCTTCAGCCACGGTCCGTCCCATCGCGCCGATCATCCGCGCGAAGGCGATGGCGCCCATGGGGGAAAGCGCCGCCTGGGTCATGGCGCCCTGATAGGCCAGGACCTCGTGGCGCGCGGGCGCATAGCGGAAGCGCCGCACGCGGACCTTGCCGAGCATCGGCTCGCCGACGTCGCCGCGGTCGGCGGGCGCGACCACGGTCACGGTGTGGCCGCGGTCCACGAGCGCTTCGGCCAGGCGCCAGATGAACGCCCCGACCACGTCCCCCTGCCCGCGGGGAAAGGTGTGGGCGGCCATGACGATGCGCATGCTAGTGGGAAAGTGGGAAAGTGGGGACGTGGGAAAGACCGACTCGTCGGGCCGTTGCTTCCCCACTTCCCCACTTCCCCACTTCCCCACTTTCCCACTTTCCCACTTCCCGACTCATTTCGAGCCTCGCATCGCCCGGACCTGCCGGTGCAGCTCGCGCACTTCTTCGCGCTGGCCGGCCAGTATCTCGCCCAGGAAGCCGAAGCCGAACAGCGCGATGCCGCTGATCACCAGGACCTCGATGAGGTTCAGCAGCGGCCGGAAGCCGATGCCCATGATGACGCGCAGGTACAGCGCCACCAGGCCGGTCAGGAAGCCGAGCAGGAAGAGGACGGTCCCGAGCACGCCGAAGAAGAGCATCGGCTTGCGGCCGTACTTGAGGAGGAACCAGACCGAGAGCAGGTCCATCACGCCGATCGCGATGCGGCTCTTCCCGAACTTGCTGGCGCCCGCCTGCCGCGGATGCAGCGTCACCGGCCGCTCGGCCAGGTGGAAGCCTTCGGCGCTGGCGATCACGGCGAAGTAGCGGTGCCAGTCGGGGCGCATCGGCACGAAGGCCATGATCTCGCGGCGGTATGCCTTCACCGAGTTGAGGTCGGTCACGTTCACGCCGAAGAGCCGGCGGCAGAGGCCGTTGTAGATGCCCGACACGAACGCCTTCTCGTAGGCGCCCTGCTTGGCGCCGGTGACGAGGTCGGCCTCGCCCCGCAGAATCGGATCGACGAGGGAGGGGATCTCGGAAGGAAGAAACTGGAGGTCGGCGGGATAGAAGACGAAGATCGCGCCCCGGGCCACGAGCCCGGCGGTGCGCAGCGCCTCGGTGATGCCCTGCCGCGTGCGGTGGTGCTCGACGCGCAGGAAGGAATGCTGCGCGGCGAGTTGCTCCAGGATAGCGGCGC
Organism: Gemmatimonadota bacterium; assembly: GCA_043735145.1. Lineage (GTDB taxonomy): Bacteria > Gemmatimonadota > Gemmatimonadetes > Gemmatimonadales > JACORV01 > DASXPG01. The sequence continues at coordinate 9,299 of JAYTEN010000269.1, forward strand.
TGTCGTCGGCGCTGCCGTCGTCGACGATCACGACCTCGGCGCTGAAGGCGGTGTCGCGAAAGGCGGCCTCGCACTGCCTGACGAATTCCGGCAGGTTCTCGGCTTCGTCCTTCGCGGGGACCAGGACGCTGACGTCCACCTTCGACCGGCCGTTGGCGAGGTTGGCGAGGCTCATACGCGCCGGCGCATGCGGGCCGACAGGATGCCGAGCTGGTCGCGGTACTTGGCCACCGTCCGCCGGGCGATGCGCACGCCGCGCTCCTTGAGTTTCTGGACAATCTGCTGGTCGGTGAGCGGGTCGAGCGGGCTTTCCTCGCCGACCAGCTTCTCGATCTGCGCGCGGATCGAGCGCGCGCTGGCGTCCTCGCCGCTGGTGGTCGAGAGCGCGCTCGAAAAGAAGAACTTGAGCGGCAGCACACCGCGCGGCGTCTGGACCCACTTCTCGTTGGTCACCCGGCTCACGGTGCTCTCGTGCATGTTGATGACCTCGGCGACCTCACGCAGCGTGAGGGGGCGCAGGTGCTCGATGCCCTTCTCGAAGAACTCGCGCTGCCGGTCCACGATGAAGTTCATGACCTTCAGCATCGTCTGCCGGCGCTGCTCGATGGCCTGGATCATCCACTGCGCGCTGTTGAGCCGCTGGGTGATGAAATCGCGGTTCTCGCCCACGAACTTCTTCTTGTCCCGCGCGACCTCCTGGTAGGAGCGTGACAGGCGCAGGCGCGGCAGGTTCTGGTCGTTGAGGTAGACACGGTAGAGGTCATCGACCTTCTCGACCACCAGGTCGGCCGTGATGTAGTCCTCGCCCTCGCCGCCGAAGCGCAGGCCGGGCTTGGGATCGAGCCGCGCCACGCGGTCGGCCGCCGCCTGCACCGCCGCGGGGTCGATGCCCAGGCGCTTGCCGAGCTCGCTCCAGCGGTGCGCAATGAAGTCGTCGTACGACTCGTCGAGCAGGCGGTACTCGAGGGTGTCTTCCTGTTTCTGGTCCTTGAGCTGGAGCAACAGGCACTCGCGCAGGTCGCGCGCGCCGATGCCCGCCGGGTCGAGGCTCTGGATGATCGCCAGCGTCTCGACGGCTTCGGCATCGGTGAAGTGCGCCGGCCGGGGCACGTTGGGCCGGACCTCGGCGAATTCCTCGAGCAGCTGATTGGCGCCGCCGACCACTTCTTCCAGCGTCGCCGTGAGATACCCGTCGTCGGCGATGTTGCCGATCATCGTCTCGGCCAGCAGCATCTGCCGCTGGGTGAGCGTGAGCAGCGCGATCTGCCCGCGCAGGTACTCGCTCAAGCCCTGGCGCTGGATCGTGACGGGCTCGCGGTACTCGGTCTGCTCACTGTCGGCCTTCCAGCCGCCGCCGTCGAAGCCATCGAGGAGGATGTCCTCCCAGTTGGTTTCTTCCTTTTCGGTGGTGGCCTGCTCACGCTGCTGCTCGACCTCGGACGCCGCGAGCTCGTTATCCTCCGGTTCCTCGAGCTCGAGGAACGGGTTCTCGAGGAGCTCCTGCTTGAGGTGCTGCTGGAGATCCAGCAGCGGCATGTACAGCAGGTCCATCGCCTGGTAGAGCCGCGGATTGATCCGCAGGTCCTGGCGCATGCCCAGCTGCTGGCCCATCCCCTGGCGCAGGCTCACGCGGCCGTGCCCAGCCGCGCCCGCAGGCGCGCGGTGAGGGTCGGGCCGAGATACAGCTCGGCGACCTTGTCGTCGAAGACCAGTTCCCGCACGCTGCCGGCGACCTGCACCCGGCCCTCGAACATGATGTAGGCGCGGTCCACGATGTCGAGCGTCTGCTCGACGTTGTGGTCGGTGATGAGGACGCCGATCCCGCGGTAGCGCAGGTTGGCGACGATCTTCTGGATGTCGTGCACGGCGATGGGATCCACGCCCGAGAACGGCTCGTCGAGCAGCATGAACTTGGGACGGGTGCACAGCGCCCGCGTGATCTCCAGCCGCCGGCGCTCGCCGCCCGACAGCGAGTACGCCTTGTTGCGGCGCAGGTGCTTCAACGACAGCTCGTCGAGCAGCTCCTCGAGGCGCTGGCGCCGCTCGGCGCGGGCCATCGGCATCGTCTCGAGGATCGCCATGACGTTTTCTTCGACCGTCAGCTTGCGGAAGACCGACGGTTCCTGCGCCAGGTAGCCGATGCCGCGGCGCGCGCGGCGGAACATCGGCAGGCCGCTGATGTCGGCGCCGTCGAGGGTGATGGTGCCCTCGTCCGGCGTGATGAGGCCGGTCAGCATGTAGAAGGTCGTCGTCTTCCCCGCCCCGTTGGGGCCGAGCATGCCGACGATCTCACCCTGCTCCAGGCGCACGTTCACGTCGTTGACGACGGTGCGCTTGCCGTAGGTCTTGGTGAGGCCGCGGCCCTCGATCTGGCTGCCCGGCGCGCGCTCGGCCGTCAGCTGACGGCTGGTGCGCCCTTCGTCATGGATCATGCCCTGGGTCGCCGCGCCGATGAGGCGCGCGCGCGCGTCGGCCGCGAGCGGCGCCAGGGTCTCCCACATCCCGGGCTTCAATTGCACCAGCGTGGTGTCGGTCCAGCCGATCTGTTCCTCGATAAGCGATTCGGTGGCGAGGCGCGGCAGCACCGAAGTCGCGAGGTGGCGGCGCACATCATCCATGGACAGCGTGCCGGCCTCGAGCGCGCCCGTCACGCCCGCGGCGTCCTGGGCGTGCAGATAGTCTTCGCGATAGATCACGCCGACCTGCGAGAACGGCGTGGCGCCGCGCTCGTCGGGAGTCTTCAGCAGCGCCGCCACCGCGAGCAGGTGCGACAGGTCGCGCCGGAGCAGCTGGTCGAGCAGTTCGTCGGCGTTCATGGCGTGCGCCTCGACGCCAGGGGCGTCGCCGGCCTGGGGGATGGCGGTATGGCGGGACGGGGGGATGGGACCGAACCCGAAGGCGCGGTGGGCGCCGGTACGCGAGTCGTATCCCGTCCCCCTATCCCGCTATCCCCCCGGATGATGGTCGAGTCTGCCGTGCTATCAGTCCGCGGCGCCACCGGCTCGAGGTACACGCCATCGACCTTCCCGGCGATGTCCACCGTCCGCACCTTGCCCTCGCGCATCGCGATATTGATCCGGTCGCCGCGCGAGTAGTTGATCCCGCGCTCGCCATGCGGGTCGTGCTGGTTGTCGGTGTGGTAGTAGGCGCGCGCGGTCCCGTAGGCGATCACCTGCTCGATCTGGGAAGCGCGCCGGCGCGGCGCGGGTTGCGTGGCGCTATCGGGCGGCAGGGTCGCGTCGCGCGGGGCGGCGAGCGAATCACGGCGCGGCATCGAGTCGCGCCGCTCGGCGCGCAGCGCGAACGTGGCTCGCAGCGAATCGCCGGAGAGCCAGTCGTCCTCGATCCAGGTGGAGTCGGCCTTCGAGGTCGCGCGCGATCGGCCGTAGGCCCAGACCTGGTGCATCACCTGTCCCGGCATCTGGATATCGAGCGAGTCGGCGGTGATGGTGTTGAGCCCCGACACCGCGATGGCGCGGCGCTCCTCGCCCCACGCCTGGGCGCGCTGGATCTGCCCGCTGTCGATCGCCATGTCGAGGGTGTCGCTCGTCAGGTGCCACGCGGGCCCCGTCGCGTCGGCGTCGCCCGAGCTCAGCACGCGCTTGATCTTCTGGCCGTGCGTCAGGTCGAAGCGGATGCGCTGCCCCTTGAGGCGGTACGAGACCGCGCTGTCGGGCGGCTCGATCATGCCGCCGGTGCGGACGGTGTCGAATTTCATCCGGCCCCGCGACAGGCGCGTGGTATCCACCCGGAACGCCGGAACCGGCGGGCCGGTCTTCGTGGTGTCATAGCCGGTCACGACCGGCGTGCCGATGAGATGGCCGACGCTGTCGCCGAGCTGGAGGGCCGCGGAATCCGCCTTGGCCAGCAGGTCGCGCCGGTTGATGATGACGCGGCCGGAGCCCCACATCCGGTCGGTGTGCTTCATGTAGACGCGGTCGGCGACGATGAGAAACGGGTTCAGCGTGTCGGCCGTGACGCTCGCGCTGGCCGGAATGAACCGGATGATCGGCCGGTTGGTGGCCGTCAGTTCCTGGGTGTCGCGGATGCCGGGCGCGACCCGGTAGAAATCGAGGTTGGGTCCGCGCAGCTCGGTGCCGGTCGCGAGGTTCTTCGTGTAGACGTTGCCCTCGGCGAAGAGCCGCTCGATCCGGCTCCAGTAGGTGACCTTGTCGGCGTCGAGGGTGCCGGTGCTGTCGCGGAATTTCACGCTGCCCATGAACTGGAGCGTGGTGGTGGACTGGTAGTACGTCATCGAGTCGGACTGGATCGTCGTCGAGCCGCCGATGCAGTGCGCCTGGACGCCGCCGCCCGAGAACACGTTCTGCGTCCCGTCCCCGGCGGTCTGGAAATTCGTCCGTTCGGCGTGGTCGACCTGGATGTGGCACGGCTTGGCCGCGGCCGGCGCGGGTTGCTGCGCGATGAGCGCGGGGACCGCGGACCGCGGACCGCGGACCGCAAAGGCCAGGACCAGCGCGGCAATGCGCAGTCCCGGTCCCCCGGTCCCCCGGCCCCCCGGTCCCCGGTAGTTCATCATTGGCCTGGCAACGTGAACCCGCCGCCGGTGCCATGGAGACGCTGGGTGGTGATGTTGCTGAACGAGGGATCCGACACGAAGCCGTTACCCTGCACGTGCTTGTCGCTTGAATCGTAGGTGTAGGGCTGGTCGGTGCTCACGGTGTTCTTCGCCTGGTCGTAGCGCAGCACGCTGGTCGTCAGGCGGCTGCCGTCGGCCTTGACCACAACGACGTTCCCGCGCGCCTCCATGGTGTTCAGCCGGACCATGTAGGTGCCCTCGTTGGCCGTCAGCACCGACTGCTGCACGCCGGCCGTGGAAAAGAAGGTGAGCTTGACCTTCCTCAGCTCGGTCCGCCCCGAGTTGTCGTAGCTGAACGCGGAATCGGCCGTGAGGTCGGCCTGCTTCACCCCCAGCGTCGTGAGAAAGGTCCGGAGGCCGAACATCACCTGGTCGGCGCTGTCGGCCGCGGCCTGGGTGGAATGCACGCGGTCCGGGGTGCTCGGCGTGCTGCACGCGATCGCACTCAGCGCCATCGCTGCCAAGGCGAGGGGCGCCAGATAGCGCTTCGACGCTTCGACGCTTCGACGCTTCGACGGCTTTTTCAGGCTGCCCCCGCTCGCATCAGGTCGTGCAGATGTACGATACCCACGAGCCCGCCGCGTTCGTCCACGACCGGCATCGCCATGATCCCGTGCTGCTCCATCCGGTACACCACGCCGCCGGCCAGCTCGCCGGAGCGCGCGAGCTTTGGCGTCCGCGTCATGATCTCGGACACCTTCACGTCCAGAAAACCCGGGCGCGTCTCCATCAGCCGGGCCAGGTCGCCCGTCGTCACCACGCCGAGCACCACCCGGGTCGGGTCGAGCACCGCGACGGTGCCGCGCTTGTCGGCCAGCAGCAGCACGCAGGCGCGCATCGTCGCATCGGGGCCCAGCTCCGGCAGGTCGCGGGTGACCATCACGTCGTTCACCGTCAGCAGCAGCCGCCGGCCCAGCGCGCCGCCCGGATGCAGCCGCGCGAAATCCTCGGAGCGAAAGCCCTTGGCCTCGAGCAGCGCGACGGCGATGGCGTCGCCTAACGCGAGTGCCACGGTGGTACTGGTCGTCGGCGCCAGGTCGAAGGGACACGCCTCGGCATCCACCGCGGCGTCGAGGCTGACGTCGGCCGCGCGGGCGAGCGCCGAATCCGCGGCCCCCGTGATCGCGACCACCGGCACGCCGAGGCGCTTGAGGTGGCCCACCAGCACCATCATCTCGTCCGACTCGCCGCTCTTCGACAGGACGATGGCGGCGTCGTCACGGCCCACGATGCCCAGGTCGCCGTGCAGGCTGTCCACCGGATGCAGGAAGGTCGCCGGCGTGCCGGTCGACGTGAGCGTGGCGGCGATCTTCCGCGCGATCACGCCCGACTTGCCGACTCCGGAGACGACGATCCGCCCGGTGCGGACCGCGAGCATCGCCACCGCGTCGGCGAACCGGCCGTCGAGGCGCGCGGCGAGCGCCGCCACCGCGGCGGCCTCCTGCTCCAGCACCGCGCGGCCCCGCGCGATGGTGGCGGCACGGGCGTCAGGAGACGCGCTCACCACTTCGCTCGCTGACGTACTTCTCGACCAGCCCATCCCACTCGCCGCGTGCCCGCAGCAGGTCCTCGACGAATTCGCGGATGGCGCCCTTGCCGCCGGACTTCGACGTTGTGTACGATGCGATCGCCTTGACTTCGCGGACCGCGTTCGCGACCGCGACCGGCAGCCCGACGCGCTGCATGATCGGAATGTCGATGAGATCATCGCCGATGAAGCAGCACTCGTCCCATTCCAGCCGGTGCTTCTCCAGTATCGTCTCGAAGGCCTCGAGCTTGCGCTTCCCGGAGATCACGAACTCGTCCACCTTCAGCTCCCCGGCACGCAGCCGGGACGCCTCACCGGCCCGGCCGGTGACCATCGCGGTCCTGATTCCCGCGAGCTGCAGGAACTTCATCCCCATGCCGTCCTGGATGTCGAAGCGCTTGAGCTCGATCTTCTCGCCCTGGTGCGCTCCGATGTAGATGCCGCCATCGGTCAGCGTCCCATCGACATCCATCGCGATGAGGCGAATCCGCTTCGCCACCACCGGATTGATCCGGTCCCCGGCCCCCGGTGCGCGGTCCGCGGTCATGCGTCCCTCGCCGTGTGCCAGACGTCCAGCGTCCGGGCCACCAGGTCGTCGAGCTGCGACAGCGGAATCATGTTGGGGCCGTCGCTCGGCGCCTGGTCGGGGTTCGGGTGGGTCTCGAGAAAGAACCCGTCGGCGCCCGCGGCGGCGGCGGCGAAGATCAGCGGCGGAATAAATTCGCGCCGGCCTCCGCTCGCGCCGCCGGCTCCCTGGCCGGGCTGCTGCACGCTGTGGGTAGCGTCGAAGATCACCGGCGTCCCGCACGCCTCCCGGAGCCTGACGAACGAGCGCATGTCCACGACCAGGTCGCCGTACCCGAAGAAGGTGCCGCGCTCGGTGACGGCGACGCTCGACGCGCCCGCGCCGCTGACCTTGGCGACCGCGCCCGCCATGCCCTCCGGGGCCATCCACTGGCCCTTCTTCACGTTCACGGGCTTGCCCGTGCGCCCGGCGGCCACCAGCAGATCGGTCTGTCGGCACAGGAAGGCGGGAATCTGGAGCACGTCGGCGACGGTGGCGGCCTGCGCCGGCTGGCTCGCGTCGTGGACATCGGTGAGCACCTTGAGCCCGGTGGCCGAGCGTACCCGGGCCAGCGCCGCGAGCCCCGCGTCGATGCCGGGCCCGCGCGCCGCGTCGGCGCGCGAGCGATTCGCCTTGTCGAACGAGGCCTTGTAGGTCACGGTGATGCCGTGCTTCTGGGCCAGTCGCGCCAGATGCTCGCCGACCGTGAGGTTCAGGCGATCATCCTCGACGACGCAGGGGCCGGCGATGAAGAAGGGCCCCGGACCGAAGGGCGCGGTCGTCACGAAACGGCCGTCAGACTCCGGCCAGTTTCGACGCTGGTCGGGTGCTCGGGCCTGCCAGCCGCCGCTTCACCTGTTCGCGCGCAGCCCCGATGAATCCCGCGAAGAGCGGGTGGGGGCGCGTGGGACGCGACTTCAGCTCCGGGTGGAACTGGCAGCACACGTACCACGGATGGTCGGGCAGCTCGATCATCTCGACCAGCGAGCCGTCGGGCGACAGGCCGGTGAGGCGCAGCCCGTGCTCGGCGAAGAGATCGCGATAGCCGTTGTCCACTTCGTACCGGTGCCGGTGCCGTTCGCTCGTTTCGGTGGCGCCGTAGATCTGCGCGACCCTCGAGCCCGCGCGGATCTTGCAGGCATACGCGCCCAGGCGCATGGTGCCGCCCATGTCCTGGATGTTGCGCTGTCCGGGCAGGAGCGAGATGACGGGATCGCCGCAGTCGGCCTCGAACTCCGAGCTGTTCGCGCCCTTGATGCCGCACACGTTGCGCGCAAACTCGATGATCGCGACCTGCATCCCGAGGCAGATACCGAACAGCGGCAGCTTGTCGCTGCGCGCCGCCTCGATGGCCTGCACCATGCCTTCCACGCCGCGCACGCCGAAACCGCCGGGCACCAGCAATCCGTCGTACGGGGCGAGCAGCGCCCGCGCCGCCTCGAGGTCGGTGAAGCGGTCGGAGGAGATCCAGTCCACCTGGACGCCGACGTCGTTGCCGATGCCGCCGTGGATCAACGCCTCGTTGACGGACTTGTAGCTGTCGGCGAGCTCGGTGTACTTGCCCACCACCGCGATGCGCACCTTGTCGGCGGGATGCATGATCGTCCCGACCATGGCGCTCCACGTCGACAGGTCGGGCTCCTTCGTCTCGAGGCGCAGGCGCTGGCAGACTTCGCGGTCCATCCCCTGCTCGTGGAGCTTCAAAGGGATCTCGTAGATCGACTTCACGTCGGGCGACTCCACGACGCAGTTGTAGTCGACGTTGCAGAAGAGCGCGATCTTGCGGCGCATCTCCTCGGGGATCGGGCGCTCGCTGCGGCAGACCAGGATGTCGGGCTGGATCCCGATTTCCATCAGCTCGCGCACCGAGTGCTGCGTCGGCTTGGTCTTCAGCTCGCCGGCGGCCGCGATGAACGGCACCAGCGTGAGGTGCACGAAGATCGCGTTGTCGCGGCCGACTTCCTGGCGGAACTGCCGGATCGCCTCGAGGAACGGCAGCGACTCGATGTCGCCCACGGTGCCGCCGATCTCGATGATCACCACGTCGTGGTCGGGCGCCAGGCGCCGGATGTGCGACTTGATCTCGTCGGTGATGTGCGGGATGACCTGGACCGTCGCGCCGAGATACTCGCCGCGGCGCTCCTTCGTGATGACCGACTGGTAGATGCGGCCGGTGGTCACGTTGTTCGCCTGCGAGAGCGACCGGTCGATGAAGCGCTCGTAATGCCCGAGGTCGAGGTCGGTCTCGGCCCCGTCGTCGGTCACGTACACCTCGCCGTGCTGGAACGGCGACATGGTGCCGGGATCGACGTTGATGTAGGGGTCGAACTTCATGATGGTGACGCGCAGGCCGCGCTCCACCAGGAGCCGCCCGAGCGACGCCGCCGCGATGCCCTTGCCGAGCGAACTGACCACGCCGCCGGTCACGAACACGAATTTCGTCGAGTGCTGCATGGCAGGCTCCAGCGCGAATGGGGGGCGCTAAGCAAGAATCACGCCCGGAAGCTATCGAAAGCGTCGCGTGAAGTCAAAAGTCCTTGTGGGGATTGTACTTAGGTCTTTGAGGGGCTTCTAACTTAATACGGAGGCAGGAACCGCGCCAGAGGGTAGCTCCTATCGCGATACTCCTGAGGCCGCCAAGCCAGTCCGCGCCCGGGCGACGAACGGTTGCAGCTCCGCGTCGGCACCGGACCAGAGCCCGATGACGCGCTGGTACGCCCGCGCCGCAACAGCACGGTCTCCCTGGGCGGAGGCCAGATCCCCCTGAAGCAGGAATGCCCGGCCCCACATCCCCGGGTCCCCCGAATACCTGCTGAACCCCCCGCCGTCGAGGGGCGACGTTCGATACACCTCGTCCTCGAGGCGCACCAGCGCCGCTCGTGCCCGCGCCGTATCGCCGATCTCGACCCAGGACTCCGCCAGAAGCAGCAGTGTGGTTCCCGGCGGGGCGGCCGTGTTTTCGGGTGCCTGCTCGAGGGCGATGGCGAATCGCCGGATCGCGTCGGCGTTCCTGCGCACGCGGGCGGACACCAGGCGCATGAAGGGCGTTCCGGCCGCCGACGTGTCGAATGGCAGGCGTTCACGGGGCCGGTTGAGACCAAAGGCGGTCGTCATCAGCAGTGCGCTGAGTCGGTCCATGGCCCGGTCCGGATGGAACATCGTATCCTGGCCCGCCTGAAACTGAAGAAATCCCTGCTCGGCATCGTCGAGATTCGGCGGCGGGGCGCCGGCGACGGTGCGCGCGGTGGCGTCGAAGGCGGCCTTGAACGCGGGCGGCCATCCCGGCGCGGTGCGCTCATCCCATCGCCTGAAGTTGCCGAGCAGCGCGTAGAGCCCATTGGCCGGATCGCCGTAAGGCGGAAGCGGGAGGGCGAACAGTGTGTCCGCGATGGCGTGCGCCTCATCATAACGTCCGCGCTTCAGTGCGATTTCCGCGCGCAGCCGGAGCAGTTCGCTCGGTTCCCGCAGCCGGCTCCCGCCGGTCACGCCAGTCAGCTCGCGTGCCGCGCCTTCCGCATCGCCCAGCCGCAGCAGCGCCTCCGCGAAGGCGATGTGCGCGTCCGCCTCGCGGGGACCGGCCAGGACCCACCGTTCCGCCGCATCACGAAGTGCCCGCCGGCCATGCGCTGCGATCCCCGACGCGCCGGCGGCCAGCATGTCGGCGAGGACCGTGGAATCGCTCGTCGCGGCTCCGCGCGGAAGAATGACGATCGTATCGGCCTGGAGCCTCGGCCAGCCGACGTAGTCGCGCGAGTCGCATCCGTAGGAGCCGGGCCGGGTCCGATCGCAGCCATAGCGCTCCGTCGCGCCGTAGATGTCCGCGATGTGCGCGTAGGCGAGGTGATAGGCGGGGTCCAGCGCGAGCGTCCGCTGGAAATCCGCCAGGGCGCTGTTCCAGCTCCCGGCGAACGTCATGGTGCCGCGCACCGGAACGACAAGGGGGTTGTGAAATTCCGTTTCGCCGAGGGAATACCATGCCTCGGCGTCGGACGAGTCGTGCGCGATCAGCGCGCGATAGGCGCTCGCCGACGCGTCGAGGCGGCCAAGGAGGAAGTCCACGTATGCCGACAGCAGCGCGCGCTGCCGCTCGGGCAGGCCCGCGGCGAGCCGGGTGGCGGTGGTTGCCTCGCGGGTCTCGTCGCGGGTGCCGGCGCCGATCCAGCCGAGCGTGCGCGCCAGCTGGTAATGGGCGAGCGCGAAGGCGCTGTCCGCCGCGATCGCCTGGTTGAAGGCGGACCGCGCGCTGTCGAGCGCCCAGGATTGCAGGTGGGCGACGCCCCGGAGGTAGTCTCGATAGGCGTCCAGCGACGTGGTGCCGATGCTCCCGCGCGCGTCGGCCGGCGGCACATCGAGCAGCAGCGACGCGAGCCGCCGGTAGGACGAGAAGACCGAGTCCGGCGACGGCACGTCCACGCTGACCTGGCGCAGTCGCTGTCCGTCGCTCGTGCGGTAGACCTTGCCGATGACCGTGAGGGACGCGCCGACCTTGAGCAGGTCGCCGGTCACGACCTTCCCGGCGCGCACCCGGCGCGCGAGGGCGATCGCGTCCGCCAGGCCTAACGATGCCCCGCCGCGCGCCCGCAGGAGGTCGGCCACGCGCCCATCGTCGACCACGCGGAGCTCGCGCCATTGCGAGAGGTTGAGGTACAGGAGATTGACGCTCGCGCCGCCGAGCCACTCGGCATCGGGCGCGCGGGAGATGTTCTGGAAGGGCACGATGATCCAGCGGTTGTCATCGAGGGGCTGGGCATGGCCGCAGGGCGGCGGCGACCCGTCGGGACACTGGGCCGCCGACGTGCGGATGGAGGCGAGGGCGAGCAGCAGCGCCAGGGCGCCGGCCCGGCCGGTCATCAGGCGTGTCCGCCGAGGTACGCTTCCGCGCGCGTCAGGTCTTCCTCCGTGTCGATGCCGGGCAGCGCCGGCTCGCTCAGCAACGTTACGCCGAAGCTGAGCCCGTGCGCCAGCGGGGTGAGCTGCTCGAGCTTCTCCGCGTCCTCGAGCGGCGAGCGCGGCAATTCCAGCCAGCGGGCCAGCGTCGCCGGCCGATAGGCATACACGCCCAGGTGCTGCCAGTACCGCAGCGGCATCCCCGAGCGGTTGAACGGGATCGGGCTGCGCGAGAAATACAGCGCGCGGTTGCCTTCCCCCAGGGCCACCTTCACGACGCTCGGCCGCGACACGGAATCGTCGTCCACCGGCACCGCCGCGGTCCCCACGTCGAACCCCGCTTCGACCATTTCCACCGCGCCGCGGATCGCCGCGTGCGGCAGGAAGGGCTCGTCCCCCTGCACGTTCAGCACCACGTCGTACGCCGCATTCTCGAAGCGGGCCGCCACTTCCGCGACCCTCGATGTGCCCGAAGGATGGTGCATCCCGGTCATGACGACTTCGCACTGCACGCCAGCCACTGCATCGGCCACGGCCTGCGAATCGGTGGCTACCACCACGCGCTCCGACACGCCGCTCGCGATCGTATTCATCACCACGTGGGCAATGAGCGGCTTGCCGGCCAGCAGGCGAATCGGCTTGTTGGGCAATCGCTGGGCGCCGAGGCGGGCCGGTATGACCACAAGAACCCTAGGCCCCACGGCACGACTCGCGCGCGTGAGCAAGAATCACGCCGCATGATAACGCCTGGCGCGGGTGCTGTAAAGTCGTTGTGGGGGCTTTAGTTACGTACTTCTGGGGGACTCAAAATTAGCACGGGAGCAAGAAAAGCGCCAGACCCAAAAAGGGGGAAGGGGGAAGGGGGAAGGGGGATGGGGGAGGACGAAGGGGACTTCCCCCTTCCCCCTTCCCCCTTTTCTAGTTGCGCCGCTCATCCAGAAGGGCCCGGATCTGCTTCGAAAGCGTGGGGACCGTGAAGGGCTTCTCGAAAAACGGCACCGCCCCGTGCAGGACCGACTGTCGCACCAGGTCATCCTGGATGTAGCCAGACATGAAGGCAATCCTGGCGTTCGGCTTGGCGGCGCTGAGCCGCTGGTGGAGCTGGTCGGTCGTCATCGACGGCATGACGACGTCGGCAATCACCATGTCCACCGGGCCCGGCTCGGTCTCGGCGATCTGGACCGCCTGTGCTCCCGAAGACGCCTCCAGCACGCGGTAGCCCAGGCGCCGCAGCGCCGTGCAGAGCGCGGTGCGCACCAGGCGGTCATCATCGGCGATGATGATGGTTTCCCCGCGGCCGGCGAAACTATTGGCGCGCAGCGGCGCGGGGGCTGACAAGGTGACGGTGGCAGTCGACTCGAGTTTCCTGGTAAACCACAGCATGGGTCAGCTCCCGTGG
>JAYTEN010000270.1:0-4959 GCA_043735145.1 Gemmatimonadota bacterium
GGCGCACCGAAGGGTGAGGTCGGGAAGGGCATCGACGCCGCATTCGGCTCCTTCGACAAGTTCAAGGAACAGTTCGCCGCGGCCGGCACCGGCCGGTTCGGCTCGGGCTGGGCCTGGCTCGTGGCGGACGCCGGGAAGTTCTCGATCATGAGCACGCCGAACCAGGACAACCCGGCGATGGAAGGCAAGAAGGCCATCCTCGGCCTCGACGTCTGGGAGCATGCCTACTACCTGAAGTATCAGAACCGCCGGCCCGATTACATCACCGCCTGGTGGAATGTGGTGAACTGGGAGCAGGTGGAGAAAAACCTCGAGACCGTCTAGTTTTAGCGGCTCAGCTCTGGTGGTGAAACTGGTAGACACGCCATCTTGAGGGGGTGGTGCCGAAAGGCGTCTCGGTTCGAATCCGAGCCAGAGCATCCACGAACGGCCAGTGCTTCGCGCGCTGGCCGTTTTCTTTTTGTCCCCAGGCGCGCTCGCCACGATGCCGAATATTATTCGGTCCCTCCCTCTGGAGAGGTATGGAGCTTGATCCGACCGACCTGGTGCTGATGGAAGCCTTCCCGACGCGCGCCCGACGCGCGGGTCAGTCCTGACCGCCGCCGCGCCGGCCGCCGGGCGATATGACCGGACCCTCGTCGAGGGTCCGCTGCGCTCGGCCGTCTGGAAGCTCGCGTGGCCGACGGTGCTGACGAACGTCATCGGCGGGCTCCAGGGCATCATCGATCATGTGATGGTGGGCCATTTCGTGGGCTTCAAGGGGAATGCCGCCATCGGCGTCGCGTGGCAGATCTTCATCGTCGTGATCGTCTTCATCATGTCCATTTTTTCGGGCATGAGCGTGCTCGTCGCGCGGTTCGCGGGAGCCGGAGATGAGGACAATGCCAATCGCACCGTCTATCAGGCGTTCCTGACGGCGCTCGGGATCTCGCTGCTGGTAATGGCGCCCGCCGGTTATTTCCTCTCGCCGGCGTTGCTCGACTTCGTCAACGCCGCACCCGCGGTGAAGGCGGAAGCGCTGCCGTTCCTGCGGATCATGTTCACCTTCAGCACCGGCATGCTCATCTTCTTCATGCTGGCCGGCGCGTTGCGCTCGGCCGGGGACGCGCGGACCCCGATGGTCCTCGGCATCGTGATGACGGTGCTGAACATCGTTTTCAATGTGGTGCTGATCCGCGGGCTGGGTCCCATCCCGGCGTTTGGCGTCGCCGGTGCCGCGATGGGCACGGTGACGGCCTCCGGCCTCGTGGCGTCGTACGCGCTCGTCAGGCTCTGGCGGGGCGGCTGGGTCGTATCGTTCCCGCGAGGCGGAAGCTTCGGCCCCGACTGGAACATCATCCGGGCGCTCTTCCGTTACGGCCTGCCGACCGGCATCCAGGGGATCGCGATGAACGTCGGCGGCGTGTTCATGATGGCGTTCATCGGCTCGCTGGCGCAGAGCGCCGCGGCGCAGGCGGCCTTCGCGGTGTCGTATTCGCAGCTCTTCTCGCTGATCACCTGGACGTCGGTCGGACTGATGGGCGCGGCGGCGGCCGTGGCGGGCCAGAATCTCGGCGCGGGCAAGCCCGACCGGGCCAACGAAGCGGTGCACGTCGCGGCCCGCTTCGGTGTCGCCGGCGCCGCCTTCCTCGGCATCTTCTTTTTCTTCTTCCCGTCCCAGCTGCTCGCCGTCTTCGGCATGAACGAGCCGGCAGTGGTGGAGATCGGGACGCAGCTGCTGCGCGTGCTCAGCCTGTCGGGCCTGTTCATCGCGGTGGCGCTGACCTACACCGGCGGACTCCAGGGAACCGGCGATACCCGGAGCCCGCTCTACATCTCGATCGTCTCCCAGATCGTGGTGCCGCTGGGCATCTGCTTCGTGATCCAGCAGACCGGGACATTGCGGCCGATCAACATCTGGATCGCGATCCTCATCGGCCACGCCACGCGCTGCGCGCTCAGTGTGCTGCGGTTCAACCAGGGCCGATGGCGCGGCATTGCCGTGGACATCGGCGCGAAGCCGCGCCCGGCGGAATAGCTCAGAAGCTGTTGCCCGCTCCAGAGTACCGCGCAGCCCCCGGACTGGCTAGCTTTCCCCCTCGGTTTCCGCCACCGTAGCTCAGGGGTAGAGCTCTCGATTCGTAATCGAGCGGTCGTCGGTTCAATTCCGACCGGTGGCTCTATGAAGAAGACAACGGCACACACGAACAGACCCCTGCAGACAGGAATGGCGAGCGCGCTTGCCATCGTCTGCCTCTTGCTGTCTCAGTCGGCCTTTGTCTCGGCCTTCAAGCACGTCCACCTGTTGCGCAGCGAGCCGGCCGCCGACTCGACCCTGCATGCCGCGCCGACCGAAATCCGCTTCTGGTTCTCGGCGCCCGTGCAGGTCCCGGTCATGACCGTGCGCATGACCGATTCCACGAATCATCCGGTCGAGACCGCCAAGGTCCGCCTCGGCACGGGCGCCAACGCGCCGGTCATCGCCGACATCAAGGGCCGCGTGGTCCCGGGCCGTTACACCGTGTCGTGGCGCACCATGTCGCGCGACGGGCACGTGGTCAGCGGTCACTTCCACTTCACGCTCGCGGCGCCCGCCGCGCCCAGCCACTGACGCGCGCAGTCGCGTGAGCCCCGCCATCCTGGGCGCGGCTGTTCGCTGGATCCTGTTCGCCGCCGTGCTCGTCTCAACGGGCGCGGCGGCGTTTCGCTTCGCCGTGATGGGCCGCCTCACGCCTGGTGACACCGATGCCCTCGCATTGCACCAGCGGGTGATGTCCCGCGCCGCGGGCCTCGCTGCCGTGGCGGCCGCCGTGGGCCTTGGCGCCGCGCTGGCGCGATTGCCGCTCCAGTTCGCCGAGCTGGGCGACAACACCATTCCCATGCTGCCGCAGGTGACGGCGCTGACCATGCACACCACGTGGGGTGCCGCGTGGTTCTATCAGGTTGCGGCATTGATCGCCGCGTGCGGCGCGTTCATCACAGCGCGACGTGGCGGCACGGTCGCATGGTGCGCCGCGGCACTCTTCGCGGTACTTGCGGCGGCCTCGCCCGCGTTCAGCGGACACGCGATCGGCAGTGAACGGCTGATGATGCTCGCCGTCGCGGCCGATGTACTGCACGTCTGTGGAGCAGCCGCATGGCTCGGCGCGATGGTGGTGCTCTTCGCCAGTCTCGCGCTGGTGCAACGCGACGCCGGCGCAGGCGCATCCCTTGCCCGCGCGATGGTGTCCGCATTCTCGCCACTGGCCCTCGGATCGGCCCTGCTGGTGCTGGTGACGGGCCTGCTAGCGTCGTGGCTTCACCTCGGCACTGTGTCCGCACTGTGGCAGAGCCGCTACGGTAAGACGCTGATCTTCAAGCTGGCTGCCGTCGGCCTGATGACACTCGCTGGTGCCCTCAATTGGAGAAAACATGGCCCGGAGCTCCAGAAAACGGGGCAGATAGGGCCAATGCGCCGGTCCATCCGGTGGGAACTGCTGGTTGGCGCGCTAGTCGTTCTGGCGACCGCCATCCTGGTCGTAACCCCCGAACCGGGGCAGGAATAGCGGCACCGCTCTTGCGGGCTTTGTTTAGAACAATAAGAATGATGCCGCCCGTTTCGGGCTCCAATTGACCTTCCCTGGGGGTTTGACGTGGCGGGTGAGTCGTCCGAAGCAAGAAGAGATTATTCCGGCAGGCGTGAGGCCGAGCGCCGAAGAGCTGCCGAACGTCGCTCCGACGATCGACGCGCGCAGAACATGTGGGTCTCGACCGACCGCCGGTCGGGCCTCGACCGTCGCTCGGTCGAGGAGCGCCGGTTCAGCGACGATCGAAGGATCGTTCGCGATCGCCGTTCAGGAGGCCGATCGGTCGGCCGATAGCTGAGCATTCGGCCACCAGAACAAAAGACCCTTCACGGGGTCTTTGTTTTTCCGGCTCCTTCTAGAACAGCTTCTTGAGTCGTTCGAACAGTGTCGGCTCCGGCAACCGTCGCTCGCCGGTCGCAAACCCCGCCATCTCGATTCCCTCGCGGAACGCGGCGCCGTTGGGGAAACGGCCGGCGGGATCGTACGCGCATGCCTTGCGCAGGACCTGCTCCAGTGCCGGCGGCACGTCGCTGCGCGCGGCGGCGAGGTCGGGGAGAGAGAACGTGACATCCCCCTTCCACGCATTTTCGGGGCTCCGCTCCGGAAACGGCGCGTGGCCAAGGAGCAGGTAGTAGCCCACCGCGCCGAGGGAGAAGAGGTCGGTGCGCGCGTCCACCTGTCCGCCGGCGAGCTGCTCGGGGGCGGCGAATTGCGGTGTACCGCTGCGGCTCGTGGCGCCGCCGAAGATGCGGCCGCGCGGCAGCGCGAGCGCTAGACCGAAGTCGGTGACGTGGATGCGCCCTTCCTGGTCCACCAGGAGGTTTTCCGGCTTGATGTCGCGGTGCACGACCCGATGCTGGTGCGCGTATTCGAGGGCGCTGAGCGTGTCGTCGAGAATGTCGATCGCCAGGTTCACGCTGAGCCGGCCGCGTTTTTCTACCAACTGGGCGACGTTCTCGCCGCGGATGAGCTCCATCGTGTACCACAGCAGGCCCAGGCGGCCATCGATGTCGTAGATGCTCACGACGTTCGGATGCTTGAGGCTCGCGGCCAGCTGGGCTTCGCGCACGAAGCCCTCCGCGATCGCGGGGTCCTGGGTGAGCCGCGGGTCGAGCACCTTCATGGCGACCTGGCGCTCCAGACGCAGATCGCGCACGCGGTAGACCCGCCCGAAGCTTCCCTGGCCGACATCCGACTCGAGCGCATAGTCGTCGCCGAGCGCGCGGCGCAGGCGCCGCTCCCAGCCGGGCGAGTCGGGAAGGATCGTGACCGGTCCGACGCTCGCCGGCTCGGTGAGCGTGTCGGTGAAATTCGCCAGCTCGGCGAGCATCTCCGCCGCCGTGAAAAAGCGCAGGCGCTGCCTCGTCTCCAGCGCTCGCATGATCCACGCTTCGATGTTCGGCGGAAAGTCGGG
>JAYTEN010000271.1:0-6076 GCA_043735145.1 Gemmatimonadota bacterium
GACACCCGCCCGCGCGATCCCTTCGCCGACCGCCAGGGCCGCGTCTGGTTCGTGGGCCAGACGGGCCACTACATCGGCGTCCTCGACCCCGCGAGCGGCATCTTCCGGAAGTACGACCTCGAGCCGGGCGCCGGCCCGCACAACCTCATCGTCGGCGCCGACGGCATCGTGTGGTATTCCGGCAACGTCACCGGCTATATCGGGCGCCTCGATCCCGCGACCGGCACCATCACCCGCTTCCCGATGCCCGACCGTGCCGTCCGCGATCCGCACACGATGGTCTTCGACCGCCACGGCGACATCTGGTTCACCGCGCAGGGCGGCAACGCCGTCGGCAAGCTCACCGTCGCCACCGGCGCGATCCGCCTCGTGCACGTGCCGACCCCGTCGGCGCGGCCTTACGGCATCCGCATGGACCCGCAGGACCGGCCCTGGTTCGTCGAGTTCGGGTCCAACAAGATCGGCACCGTCGATCCCGCGACCTTCGAGCTGCGCGAGTACACCCTGCCGCGCGCCGACGCCCGGCCGCGGCGCATGGCGATCACCGCCGACGGCATCGTCTGGTACGGCGACTACGTGGGCGGATTTCTCGGCCGGTTCGATCCGGCCACGCGGCGGTTCGAGGAGTTCGCGCTGCCAAATGGCAATCTTTCCCTGCCATATGCCGTCATGAACGACGACCAGGGCCGCGTCTGGGTCGTGGAGACGGGACCCCAGCCGAACACCTTCGTCGGGTTCGACCCCCGCACCCGCCAGTTCCTTCCCGCGGTGCCGGTGCCGGGCGGCGGGGGCACGACGCGACACATGATGTTCGACCCCCAGCGCCACGTCCTCTGGTTCGGCACCGACGCGGGGACCATCGGGCGCGCCAACATCCCGGCAGCCCGAGCCGTACCCTGAAGAGAGCTCCTGCTGGCACGCCGCACGCCGGGGGCTATCTTTCGCTCATGCCGCATACCGGGGGGATGACCATGCGTCGGGTTCTGCTGCTCGCCGCGCTGTTCGCTTGCGGGGGTGGTGGCTTCCAGGCCGCCCTGGCCCAGAAATCGGCCCCACTTGTCACCCGCGACACCGACCACGACGGCGTCCCCGACATCAGGGACCGCTGCCGTGGTACCGCCGCTGGAACCCACGTCGATCCGACCGGATGCCCGGCTCCGGTGGCTCCTGCACCGCAGGCGGCCGCGCCCGCTCCGACTACCCAGACGCCCGTCACCGTCCCGGCGCAGACCCGGCCAGCGACCGCCCCCGCGACGCAGACTGCCTCGGCACCGGCGCATCCGCCGGCTCCCGTGACGACGCAGGCGGTCACGCCGCCGATCACGATTCCGGCGCCGAGCGCGACGGCGAAACCGCCGACGACGGCACCAGCAACGACGCCGGCTACCACTCCAGCGGCACCGGCGACTGCGGCGCCGGCGCACCCGGCTCCGGCCCCGGCCGCCGCGCCAGCGCCCTCCGCGGCCGTCAGCGATCCTTCCATGACCGCCGGCTTCTGGATGCCGCTCTTCACCGGCCGCACCGACGCCGACCAGGTCGAGTACATGCGGACGCTGGTCCTGAAGCTCGACTCGGCGGTGGTTGCGATGGTCGAAGTGTTCCGCAACACCTCGGGTGTGCCGCTCTCCGGCGCGAACAGTCCCAGCGTGCTCTCGGCGCGCGAAAAGGGCCGCTGGACCCGGTGCCGGCTGCTGCACCTCGATCTCCAGACCATCGGCGAAGCCGTCGGCTCGCTGAAGGACAGCGTCGTCGGGGGCCCCGCCGTCGCGCGCACCATGGCGGGGTTGTCGGAAGCCTTCGAGGAGCTGGTCGCCACGGCCGAATGCGACAACCTTGGCTCGATGATCGAGGCCCCCGACCGCTGGCAGCCGTGGCAGTCGAACTACGAGAATTCGGCGCGCAACTTCTACAAGGACTGGTACCCGCAGCTGCGCAACGTGCACGAGGCCGACCGCGGCCTCGCGCGCGCGCTGCTCTCCGCGCTGCCGCCGAGCCGCCAGTATCCGGTGCCGGCCGGCCTGCCGCGCACCCCGCCCATCGCCGGAGGCGCCCGATGAGCCGCATCCTTTTCGCCGGCATGGCGCTGGCGCTGCTCGCCCCGGCCGCCGCGGCGCAGACCGCCGCGTCCCAGGACACCGCGTCGCTGCCCCCGCAGGAAATCGGCATCATCCCCGTCGGCGCCACCCGCAACGGGCTGCTCGAGATCGGCGACTATACCATGGGCGACGCGACGTGGGCCGACGTCTGGTACGTCAACGTGACGGCCGGACAGCGTCTCACGATCGACCTCCGCTCCCGCCAGTTCGACCCCTACATGCAGTTGCTCGATCCTTGGGGCGGCAAGCTCGCCGAGGACGACGACTCAGGGGACGGCAACGCCTCGCACCTCGTCTTCGTGGCGCGCGAAACCGGCCGCTTTCAGATCGTCGTGAATAGTTCGGGGGACACGCCGAGGACTGGCTCCTACACGTTATCCGTGCGGTAAGAAACGTCGAAACGTTGACAAAGAAAAAACCCCGGAGCCTGAGCCTCGGGGTTTTTTCACGCTTCGACGCTTCGACGTTTCGACGCTTCGACGGCTTTACCGTCCCGTCCGCAGCCCCGCCCCGATCATCAGCAGATTGACCTTTTTCGGGATGTCCGGCGGCGGCGCGCTGTTCCAGTCGGTGAGGCCGGCGCTGGTGTATTCCTTCATCGCGATGCTGTAGCGCGCGAAGAGGACCATCGTGGCGCGCGGCCCGACGCGGAAGGTGAAGCCGCCGCCGACGAGTGCCATCATGCTGCCCGAGCTCCAGGTAGGCGAGGGGGTCGAGCCGCCCGAGCGGTCCTGGGTCTCCGAGAAGGAGAGGCGGGTGTAGGCTCCGCCGGCCTCGACGAAGAACACCTTGGGGGAGCCGTTGGGATTGCGGCCCAGCGGGCGCAGGATCACCGTGCCGCCGAGCTGTGTGGTCGCCATACCGACATCGAAGATCGGGTGGCCGCTCAGGCCCGAGAAGTCGTACCTGGCCTTCTGCGAGAGACCCACCGTGCTTCCAATGAACGCGCTCAGCGCCAGCTTCTTGCCGAGGCTCAGCTCACCGATGCCGCCGACCATGATGCCGTTCTTGGCCGTCAGCGTGAGACAGCAGCTGCCGGGGCTGGTTTCGGCGACCAGGTCGCCCGTCGGGTGGAGATATCCGATAAACGGGGTGAGCGCGACGCCATTCTGCGCGGCCGCGTTCCCCGCGGCGCCGGCCAGCAACGCGCCGACGGCCAGTGCTGTCCATCTGAGCTGCATAGCTCCTCCATCGGTGAGTGATCGGGGTACAATCCCGCCGCCCGAATATTCGGCCCCGCGGCGTCCACCGCAACCATGTACTTCAGTTCCGGGCGCCTGGGCCGCATTTGCGCCCCGGCGCGCGATGCTTCATTGTGCGTGAACCTCAGAGCGAAATGGAATCGACGTGAAACGCTGGAATACGGGTCTGTTCTTGCTGGGACTGACGATTTTTGCCACGGGCGCGGCGCGGGCGCAGAAGTCCTCCCCTGCAGTGACGCGCGACGCCGACCATGACGGCGTGCCCGACATGCGCGACCGCTGCCCCGGGACGCGGGCGGGGCTCGCCGTGGACGCCAGCGGCTGTCCGACCGGTGCGGCGGCCGCGCCGGCGGCGCCGGCCCTACCGGCGGCGACCGTAATGGTCTCCGCGACGCCGGTGGGACAGGCCGCCGTGAGCCCGGCACCCGCGGCGCGAACCCGGTCGGGCATCGGCGCCGCGGTGACGTCGTCGTATGGCGCGCTGCTGCTTCCGATTCTCACGAGGCGCGGCTTGTCGGTCGAGCCCGAGCTCAGCTGGGTACACAGCTCGGCGGACTTCGTCGACAATCAGGGCGGTGGCACCGACAAGCAGGCGGTGACGGTGCTGCGCGTCGGCGTCGGGGTGATGGGGCAGCTGGCGTGGGTCGGCCCGGTGCGACTGTATGCGGGGCCGCGCGTCGGACTCGTGCACACCCGGGTCCGCGATGACCCCGCCGCCGGCACGGCCACGTCCACGGCTTCGACGTCGTGGTATGGCGCCCTGGCGCTGGGGGGTGAGTGCTTTGTGATGCCGCGTGCGAGCATCGGCGGCGAGGTCGGGGTGCAGTACGAGCGATCCAGCCAGGAGGTCGCCTTCTTCACCGTGAAGACGACGGACATCGCCCTATCCGGCCGCCTGGCGGCGCGCTGGTACTTCCGGTCCGGACACGACGAAGCCCCGCGTTAGGCGGGGCTTTCCGATGCGCCGGACAGGAGTCGAACCTGCGACCTCCAGCTCCGGAGGCTGGCGCTCTATCCAGCTGAGCTACCGGCGCAAGGAGAAGCCGTCCAAGCGTTGAAGCGTCAAAGCGTCGAAGCGTTACTGTCTGAGAGCGTTTCGACGTTTCGACGTTTCGACGTTTCGACGGTTACAGTCGGGGTGGGCGGATTTGAACCGCCGACCTCCTGGTCCCGAACCAGGCGCGATAACCGGGCTACGCTACACCCCGAAGAAGCCGTCAAAGCGTCCAAGCGTCAAAGCGTTAATGCCAGACAAGCGTTTCGACGTTTCGACGTTTCGACGCTTCGACTTTTTCATGCGCCCAGGAGGAGTCGAACCCCCAACCTTCTGATCCGTAGTCAGACGCTCTATCCAATTGAGCTATGGGCGCGGATGGGCGGTACAAGATTCGAACTTGTGACCTCTACGATGTCAACGTAGCGCTCTAACCAACTGAGCTAACCGCCCCGGTACGGCCAGCCAAAGCAGTCGCTCAGTCGCCAAGCTTAACAGGGGACGGTGTTCCTTGGCGACTTGGCGACCTAGGCGACTAGGCGACTATGCGACTAGGCGACTTGATACCGGTCCAGAGAGCGGGAAACGGGACTCGAACCCGCGACCCCAACCTTGGCAAGGTTGTGCTCTACCAACTGAGCTATTCCCGCGTGGTGGAGGTGAGCGGGATCGAACCGCTGACCTCTTGAATGCCATTCAAGCGCTCTCCCAACTGAGCTACACCCCCACGTTCTGACTCCCGCCGGGAGAACCCGTTTTGACGGGGGTACTTCCCTTGGGAGCCCGGAAACGTATTTTGGTGGCCCGGCATAGTCAATTGCACCGGGTAGAACCTTCGGGCTGAACCCGTGTACAAGGGGCAAGGCCAAATCCGCCGAACTGGCGACTCCTGGCCGTACCTCACAGAGGATAGCGATGGAAAAGACGACCACCGTCCGCAAGCGCCGCCGGCCGACCAAGCCGCTGCTCCCCCTGTCTCCGGGCGAGTCGGATCGGGACATCCTGGACCAGTACCTCTACGAGGTTTCGGTCACCCCGCTCCTGAAGCCGCACGAAGAGATCGAGCTGGCCAAGAAGGTCCGTTCGGGCGATCACGACGCGATGCAGGAGCTGGTGCGCCGCAACCTGCGCTTCGTGATCTCGGTGGCCAAGAAGTACCAGAACCGCGGGCTGCCCCTCACCGACCTGATCGGCGAAGGCAACGTCGGCCTGATGACGGCCGCCCGGAAGTTCGATCCCGACCAGGGCGTCAAGTTCATCTCGTACGCCGTGTGGTGGATCCGCCAGGCCATCCTCGCCTCGCTCGCCCGGCAGGGCCGTACCGTGCGCGTGCCGCTCAACCGCACCGCCGACCTGTCGAAGATCGTGCGCACCGCCGAGGTGCTGCGGCAGAAGCTGCGCCGTGAGCCGACGCCGGAAGAAGTGTCGCAGGCCACCGGCCTCTCGCTCGAGGTGGTGCAGTCGCTCGCCGCCCTCAACAGCGGCGAAGTGCGCCTCGACGCGCCGCTCGATCCCGATGGCGACCGCTCGCTCATCGAGCGCTTCGTCGCCGACGAGGGGCCCAGCGCCGAAGACCAGGCGATGGACCGCTTCCTCGCCCAGGAAATCGAGAACGCGCTGGCCACACTGCCGCCCCGCGACGCCAAGGTGCTGCGCCTCTACTTTGGTCTCGACGGCGGACGCGAGCACACGCTCGAAGAAATCGGCGGCATGCTCGGCGTGACCCGCGAGCGGATCCGCCAGCTGCGCGACCGCGCCCTCAAGCGGTTGCGCGAAGGCACCGT
>JAYTEN010000272.1:0-2239 GCA_043735145.1 Gemmatimonadota bacterium
GGGATTCATCACCCTGCGCGTGGTCACGAAGGGACTGCCTCCGGTCGAATCCGACCGAATCATCGCGGGCGGGGGAGCCGAATCGCTGCGCCTTCGGGCGGCAACGATCAACGGCCAGCGACTCGGCCCGGACATGCGGCGACTGACAGTGGCGCGTTCGACGCGGCTCCGCGGCCTGGCGAATCTCCATGTGACGACAAACGAGAAAACTGCCGCGCTGCTTCTTGCGGCGATCCCCACCTGGGGGGACCGCCGCGGCGCCTTCATCGCGCTCAAGGCCCTGCCGCCCCAGGCGGACAACGACTCGATGAACGTGCCCGTGGATCTGCCTGGTCCCGAGCGCCCAGGCCGATACTTCCTGGTCCTGGCCTTCGCCGCCGAGACGGAAGCGCGGTTCGTGGCTTCCGGTACCAACTGGGTCCTGGGCAGCCCGCGCTGGTTCGACGGAAACGATCTGGCCGATCTCCAGCCCGCGCAGGCCGACTCCATGAATCAACGCGGCGGCATCTTCTGGCCCTGGGCATATCCAATGACTGATGATCCGGCCAATGCTGCATTACGAGCAGGCAGGCCTATCGCCACCACCGCGCCGAGTCGATTGCCGGTGCATCGCGAACACCGTTGGCTTGCCGCAACGACCATCGAGGTCGTCGTGCACTGAACCGCCCTTGCCCGGTTCACCCGATCGCGCTAGTGTACAATTGTACATTACGAAGGAACAGGCGTGTCACTGACGATCGATACCTCCGCTGTGCTGGCGGTCCTGCTCAACGAACCTGAACGCCCCGCCCTGCTCGCCGCGACGCGACGCGCCACGCTGGAGGCCGCCGCCAGCCTGCCCTGGGAGATCGGCAATGCCCTCGTCACGCTGTCCCGTCGTCGGGCGGCGTCCGTGAAGGCGATCCGGCAAGCGTGGGCCGCGTTCGCCGCCGTGCCGATCCGGTATGTCGCCGTGGAGGTCGATTCGGCACTGCAATTGGCGGTCGCGCACGGCCTGTACGCGTATGATGCGTACGTCATCGAGGCGGCACGCAGCAGCGGCAGCCCGCTTCTTTCGCTCGATCGGCGGCAGACATCTGTCGCGCGCGCCCTCGGCATCGAAGTCCTGGAGATCACCCGATGAACATCTATACGTTCTCCGAGGCCCGGCAGCAGCTCGCGACACTGCTCAACGAGGCCAGGCGCGACGGCGAGGTTCGCATCCGGCGCCGGGACGGCCAGGTGTTCATCGTGCGGCCGGCCGCCGCCGACAATCGTTCCCCTCTCGACGTCCCGGGTATCGACACCGCGCTCGCGCGGGGCGAACTTGCCGGAATCCTGCGTGACAGCCGGCGGTCCACCGCGCGAATGGTGCGGGAGGTGCCGCTGAAGCCCTCCAAGAGTGGAAAGAAGAAGAGGCCATGAACCGACGCGACTTTCTCGCCGCCACCGGCGGCACCGCCGCCGCCCTCGGCATGGCCAGCGGACCCGCGCCGCGCGCGCTGCGCGACACTCAGGCCATCGACCTCGACGAAATCACGATCGCGCAGCTCCAGGAAGGGCTCGGCGCCGGGCGCTTCACCGCGCGCGCGCTGACCGAGGCCTACCTCGCGCGCATCGCCGCGAACGACCGCCGCGGCGCAAACCTGCACGCGATCCTCGAGACCAATCCGCAGGCGCTCAGCATCGCCGACGACCGCGACGCCGAGCGGCGGGCGGGCCGCGCGCGCGGCGCGCTGCACGGCATTCCGGTGGTGGTGAAGGACAACGTCGACACCGCCGATGCCATGCACACGAGTGCCGGATCGCTGGCACTCGAGGGCTCCATCGCGGCGCGCGACGCATTCATCGTGGAGAAGCTGCGCGCCGCGGGCGCCATCATCCTCGCCAAGACCAACCTGAGCGAGTGGGCGAACTTCCGCTCCACGCATGCGTCGAGCGGCTGGAGCGGGCGCGGCGGGCAGTGCCGCAATCCCTACGTGCTGGACCGCTCGCCATCGGGCAGCTCGAGCGGCACCGGCGCGGCGGTCGCCACGAATTTCGCCGCCGCCGGCATCGGGACGGAGACCGACGGCTCGATCACGTCGCCCGCGGCGGCCTGCGGCCTCGTCGGCATCAAGCCCACGGTCGGGCTCGTGAGCCGCGCCGGCATCATTCCGATCTCGCACACGCAGGACACCGCCGGGCCGATGACGCGCACGGTGGCCGACACCGCGGCGATCCTCGCGGCGATCGCCGGCGAGGATCCGCGCGACCGCGC
>JAYTEN010000273.1:0-4229 GCA_043735145.1 Gemmatimonadota bacterium
GCGGGTCCCGAGCTCCGGGCCCTGCTCGAAGAGACCCGCCCGGCCGTGGCGGCGCATCTCGAGCGCGCCCGCGGAATCCAGCGCTCCCTGCAGTCGGGCGCGTCGTCGAACTACTAGTCGTTCCGCAGTGGCATGAGATCACGGGCGATCCGGCGCAATGCCGGGTCGCCCGTCGTCATTCCTGCGCGTCCGCGAGCGCGATCTCCTCGCGCCGACGGTCGTTCCCAGGAACCAGCGTCAAGGGCACCCGCAACGCCGCCGCGACGAGCGCGGGGAGGCAAGCCGCGACCGGCGTATAGCGCATGCCCAGGATGTCCTTGCTACGCGCGTTGTCGACCGCCGACATCCATAGTCCGCTCCAGGGCGAGCAGTTCGGCAACAATCCTTTCTCTACCAGCACGTCGCGCGGAAGGGCGATGGTGCGGAATGGCCGGCCGAGGACGTCGGCGGTCCGCCGGAGCATCCCCTCCAGCGTAAGCGTTTCGTCCTGCGAGATGTTGAGACAGGTGCCGGCCGGCGTGCCGGACTCCGATGCCCGGAGAGACGCCGTCACCACGTCGCCGCCAAAAACATGCCGCAGCGGGAGCCGGTCCTGATCGTCGGGGACCAGGATGGGATGGCCGTCGAGAATGCGGTGGACGTATGCCGCGAGACGCCGATAGGGGTCGCGCGCCGAGTTGATCATCGGCATCCGGAGCGACACGTAGGGAAACGCGTCCCGGTCGAACGCGGTACGCAGCGCGTCCTCGGCGGCGCGCTTGTCGACGCCGTAGATCCAGTTGTCATGGTCCGCCGTCGCCGTCGCGGGCGGCTCGGGCATGATCGGCCCGGGATAGTCGGACTCGGCAAACGGCGCCCTCACGCCGGTGCGCACCAGGTAGACCTGGCCGGTACTCCAGAAGACGTAGCGACCGACGTGTCCCCGAAGGGTGCGGGTCAGCGTGGCGGCATCGTCACCGGTGTACAGCGTCGTGTCGATCACGGCATCAAAGGCCCGGCCCGCCAGCGCGGCGGCAATGGCGCGCACATCGGACCGGTCGGCGTACAGTCGTTCGACCTCGGGCGGCAGGTCCGACAGCGTCACGCCGCGATTGAGCACCGTGACCCGGTCGCCGCGCGCGAGCAGCGCGGCCACGAGGTCGGGCCCCACGTTCCGCGTGCCACCGATGACGAGTGTCGTGCCGGCCATGCCGCCCCTATTATTAGAAATGTCTTTGCGTCTCTACAACACCATGACCCGTTCGGTCGAGGAGTTCCGTCCGCAGGCCGCGCCCCGGGTGACCCTCTATACCTGCGGTCCAACGGTGTGGAACTTCGCGCACATCGGCAACTTCCGGACCTTCGTTTTCGAGGATGTCTTGCGCCGCTACCTCGAGTACGCCGGTTACGAAGTCGTGCACGTCATGAATCTCACCGACGTGGACGACCGCACCATCAACGCCGCGTTCGCGGCCGGCGTCTCGCTCGCCGAGCACACGAAGCCCTTCACGGAAGCTTTTCACGCCGACCGTGAATACCTGCGCATCGAGGCGGCAACTCGGTATCCCGCGGCGACCGAGCACGTCGCCGGCATGATCGCGCTGGTCGAGCGGCTGCTGGAGAAGGGCGTTGCCTACCAGGGCGACGACGGATCGGTCTACTTCGCCATCGCGCGATTCCCGCAGTACGGCCGGCTGTCGCGCATCGATACCCGCGAACTCAAGGCCGGCGCCAGCGCCCGGGTCGCGAGCGATGAGTACGCCAAGGAAGATGCGCGCGACTTCGTTCTGTGGAAGGCGGCGAAACCGGAGGACGAAGCGGTCGGCGCCGCCTGGGACACGCCCTTCGGCCGCGGGCGCCCCGGCTGGCATCTGGAATGCTCGGCGATGAGCCAGGAGTATCTCGGCGACACCATCGACATCCACGCCGGCGGCGTGGACCTCATCTTCCCGCATCACGAGGACGAGATCGCCCAGAGTGAGGCCGCCAGCGGGAAGCCTTTCGCCTGCGTCTGGATGCACGGAGAGTTTCTCCAGATCGAAGGCACCAAGATGTCGAAGCGCCTGGACAACTTTCTCACCGCGCGGGACCTGCGGGACGGCGGTTGGGACGCTGCCTCGGTGCGCTATCTCTTCGGCCAGACGCACTACCGCAAGCAGCTCAACTTCAGCGACGACGCGCTGAAGGCGTCAGCCGTCGGATCGCAACGCCTGGGCGAGCTGCGGGAGCGCCTCCGGGCGCTCGCACCGGGTGCCGGGATTCTGCTCGCCACGCTGGCCGACTCCCTCCAGAAGGATTTCGTCGAGGCGATGAACGACGACCTCGACGTGCCGCGGGCCATCGGCGTCATCCAGACATTCGTGCGCGAAGCCAACGCCGCGATCGACCGCGAGGGCGCGACCGCCGAAGCGCGCGACGCCGCCCTCGCCGTCTTCAACGCCGTCACGAGGGTCCTCCAGATCGTCCCCGGTCCGCGCGCTTCGGCCGGCGATGATCACGAGTGGGCGTGGGCAAAGGAAATGGCCGAGGAACGCAAGCGCGCCAAGTGGTCGCGGGACTTCCAGCGCGCCGACGACGTCCGAAAGGCCATGCTGGAAAAGGGCTTCGAGGTTCGCGACGCCAGGGACGGCACCTACGAGATCCGGCGCGTAGACCAGCAGGGCTGACACGACGCCGATCCCGACGGCATGGCAGTTGCAGTTTTTCCGCGGCGTGCCGATCCAATCAGGCTTTTCCCCGACCGCCGAAACCTCCGCGCGTCCCGCGGAGACGGTTGCCTGGCGCCGCGGTACCCGCATCCGCAAGGTGGCCGAGCTCACCCCGCGCATCCTGCACGTCACTGCGGAACTGTGGCCGTACGCGTGGAGCGGCGGACTCGGCCACGCGGTCGCCGATCTGGCGGACCAGCAGGCGCAGAATGGCAGAGACGTCACTGTCGTGACGCCTCTGTATGCTGCCGCGCGCAGCGCGGCCGGTCAGGTCTGGCCCGCGTGCGAGCCCTTTCGCGTGCACTATGCTGGTGCGGATGTCCTGATTCAGTGCGTGGAAAGCCAACGCCGGCGTAACGGTCCGCGCGTGATCTTCGTCGATCATCCGGCAGCGTTTGACCGTGCCGGACTCTACGGAGAAAATGGCAGCGACTACGCCGACAACGCGTCGCGTTTCGCGCTCCTGTCACTTGCCGCAATCGAGTTCGCGCGCCGCATGAACGGGGGCCGGCAACTGGTCGTGCACTCGCACGACTGGCACGCCGCGCTCGCCCCGGTGTACATGCGCGCGGTGCGGTCGTGGGACGCCGACCTCGCGCGGGTCGCAAGTGTCGCGAGCGTTCACAACGCCGGCTACCAGGGACTCTTCAGCCGGGAGACGCTGGGCGCCATCGGGCTTCCCGACTCGCTCTGGTCTTTCGACGCCATGGAGTGGCACGGCAACCTGAGCTTCCTGAAGGGCGCGCTGAAGTTCGCCGACATCGTGACGACCGTCAGCGAAACCCATGCCGACGAAATTCGCAGCGAAGTGGGAGGCTTCGGCCTCCACGACGCCTTCCGCAGCCTGGGCGACCGACTCGTCGGCATCCGCAACGGCATCGACCAGCGGCGCTGGGATCCGGCGACGGACCGTGAGATTCCCGCCCGCTTTCACGTGGCGGACCTGCGTGGCAAGGCCCGCTGCAAGGCCGACCTCCAGCTCGCCGGGCGCTTGCCGCGCGCCGAGGTGCCGCTCTTCGCGATGAGCGCCCGGATGGTCCGGCAGAAAGGGGTGGATCTCGTGCTCGGCTCGCGCGCGGTGCGTGAGAGCAAGGCACAGTTCGTCTTCCTGGGGCAGGGCGAACCCGGATATGAAGCGGCGCTCGGTACCCTGGCGCAGGAGCTGCCCGGCCGCGTCGCCGCGCGCACCTCGTTCTGCGATCGCTTCGAGCACCAGCTCCTCGCCGGGGCCGACTACCTGCTGATGCCGTCGCTGTACGAGCCCTGCGGCCTCACCCAGATGCGGGCGCAGCGCTACGGTACGCTCCCGGTCGCCCGTCGTGTCGGCGGGCTGGCCGAAACGGTCGAAGATGGAGCGACCGGCTTCCTGTTCGATGACTTCAGCGTCGAGGGACTCGATGGCGCGGTCGAACGAGCCATCGTGGCGTTCCGGAACCCCGGCGAGCATGCCGAGCGCATGGTCCGGGCGATGGGCCGGGATTTCTCGTGGCAGCGGCCGCTCGCGCAGTACGACGAGGTCTATCGGCGCGCGATGGCGGCGCG